>QKGJ01000156.1 GCA_003251275.1 Ignavibacteria bacterium | reverse complement strand
ATGAATCGAAATTTCTCGGCGTCAAGGAATACTACTTCACCGGCGGGGAGCCGTTTCTGAATAAGGAGATCTGGGGGATCCTCGAAGACACGCTGGCAATTGGACCCGCGAATGTCCTCACGAATGGAATGCTCATCAAAGAAGAATGGGCAAAGCGGTTGGCTGAGTTGCGTGACGCATCGGAATATTCTCTGGACATCCGTATTTCACTCGACTCGTTTGAAGAAGAAGGGAATGACCGCATCCGCGGGAAGGGCGTCTTCCAACGAGCGGTTGAAGGGATGAAGAATCTTGCCGCGCACGGTTTCATTCCCATCATTACCGCTGTCGCAGTTTGGGATCCGCAACAAGATGACCGTGTGAGGAGGGAATTTATTAATCTGCTCGCAAGTATCGGTATACCCCGACCGCGTCTGAAAATCCTGCCGGTGTTGCATATTGGTGCAGAAGCGGAGCGGACTCACGGATACCACGAAGCCGACTATCTTTCCAAAGCAGACTTTTGTCCTGATCTAGGCTACGGCGCGGAGGTTCTGCAGTGTTCCTCCTGCAGAATGGTTACGAGTAAAGGGGTCTACGTTTGTCCAATATTAGTTGAGGAAGAGACAGCCCGCATGGGCGATACGATTGCAGAATCGCTCAGACCATTCCCTCTAGCCTATCAAGCCTGCCACACCTGCTGGGTGGATGGACTGAGCTGCAGAACGGGTTAAAGAATGCAACAGTATTCACGCGTTGCTGTCTTCGGCGGTGTCTACAATAACCACCTTTCGCTTCGGGAGGCGATCGCACGGGCCAGAGAGGATAAAGCCGAATGCATGTACTGCCTCGGTGACCTCGGTGGGTTCGGGCCGAATCCCGACAAGCTTCTCCCCATCCTTCTCGAAGGCAACATCAATGTGCTTCAGGGGAACTATGACGACTCCATCGGCAACGAGAAACATGATTGCGCCTGCGGCTACACAGACCCGAAGGACAACCACTATGCGCAGATCAGCTATGACTACACCCTGGCCCACACATCGGCGGAGTTTAAGCGATACCAGAGCCAGCTACCGACGGAGTACAGATTCAAGCTCGGGAAGTACAACGTGCTCTGTGCACACGGCTCGCCGCGACAGACAAATGAATTCCTCTGGTACACCTCCACGCCCGTGCACTTCCTCGAAAAACTCTGCGACGATTATCGGGCCGACGTTATTCTCGTAACCCACACTGGCATCAAATGGCACCGCGCATTACCGAGCGGAAGGCATGTCGTTAATGTCGGTGTTATCGGCCGTCCCGAGAACGACGGGAAAACCAACGTCTGGTCAACACACCTCACTGCAAATGATGATCTCCACGTGGAATTCCTTCCTATTCATTATGACCACGAATCGCTCGCAGCGGAAATGAAGTCGGAAAAATTACCCCCAGAATTTGTGGAGACCATCCGCACAGGCTGGTGGACGACATGCCTGGAGATATTACCACCGAAGGAAAGAGCGATGGGGAGGTATTGAATTGTAGGCAGGCTGCCCGACATACGGGGACTTGATGAATCAAGCCCCGACGGAGGCGAGATCGTTGCCGGCGTTTTCTCATCAAGATGTTTAGACCTTCGCCTGTAACCAAGACCGCCTAGCTCTCGGAACTGCAGGCTGGGTGCGAGGGGTACCATCTACCTACCTTCAGTACTCCGACTAGGAACGAGTGCAGGGATGCCTGCCCGCCATCTACGAGCACTGAAGGCAGGCGGGCAGTTCCGAAAGTTCTCTTTTCGCCCTTTCTCTTCTAAAGAGAAAGGGCACATGATTTTTGTATTAGGGTCTCCTATCCCCACCTCCTTGCACAATCCTACCCTATTTCCTATCTTTTTCACAGTTCTCAGCGCGGACAGGCTTTTAACCGCCCAGCCTCATCTCTCCATTTCATCTGAATCCTGTGAATCTCTTCATCAAGAATATTTCTCAGCTCGTCACTGTCTCTGCCAATGGAAAACGTATGAAGACAGGCAAAGAAATGCGCGAAGTTGGCATGATCGAAAACGCCGGCGTGTTGTGTGAAGAGGGAAACATCACGTGGGTTGGTCCGATGAATAAGTGTGAGAAAGAACTTCCAGCTGAGATTGCGGAAGTGGACGCTTCCGGGAAAGTAGTCCTGCCTGGTTTTGTCGATTCACACACGCACATGATGTTTGCCGGAAGTAGAGCACATGAGTTTGGTCTTCGCGCAGAAGGTGCAACGTATGAACAAATTGCAGAGCAAGGGGGGGGCATCCTTAACACTATCACGCATGTCCGCAAGGCAGCAAAGCGCGAACTCAAGCGAAGTACCGCTCGCTCTCTTCTCGATCTTCTACGGCATGGTACAACAACCGTTGAGATAAAATCCGGGTATGGCCTCGACATGGATTCCGAGATCAAGATGCTGGAAGGGATCAACGAACTAGCAGAAGAAGAGATCATCGGCATCGTATCGACATTCATCGGGGCGCATGCGATCCCCCCAGAGTTCAAAACGAACCCTCAGGGATACATCGATCTTATTATGCAGAAGATGATTCCGTATGTCGGGAAGAAAAGGCTGGCAGCGTTCTGTGATGTCTTTTGCGAGAAGGGATATTTCGATCTGCAGCAGTCCGAGTTGATCTTGAGCGAGGCGAAGAAACATGGAATGGCGCTGAAACTGCATGCAGAAGAACTGACGCCGCTTGGCGGAGCAGAACTTGCGGGTCGACTCGGTGCAGCGTCCGCCGATCACCTTGAACACATTACCGATAAAGGGATCGAAGCACTGAAAACAGGCGGCGTGGTTGCAGCGTTGCTGCCCGGGGTTTCGTTATTTCTCAATCATGGCTATGCACCTGCGCGGAAGTTAATCGACGCCGGCGTTGCGGTTGCAATTGCATCCGATTTCAATCCCGGCTCCTGTATGTCCTTCTCCATGCCGCTCATGATGACGATCGCCTGCACACAGATGCGCATGACGCCCGAAGAGGCGATCACTGCGGCAACGCTGAATGGCGCAGCGGCACTCAATCTTTCCGGAAGCGTGGGTAGCATTGAAGTCGGTAAACAGGCAGACCTGGTTGTGGCAAACATCCCGGACTATCGCTATCTTGCATACCACTTCGGTACGAACCATATCAGTATGACAATCAAGAACGGGACGATTCTGGAGCTTTGAGACGCTGCTGCGTTCCGACTCAATAAACAGGCAACGATGACAAAAATAGTTGAATGCGTTCCGAACTTCAGCGAGGGACGGGACATCAGGATAATTAATGCGATTGCCGGAGCGATTGAGTTTGTCAAAGGCGTGAAGTTCATCAGCGCGGAGCCGGACAAGGATTACAATCGAACTGTGGTAACGTTTGTCGGAGAGCCATCGGCAGTCGTGGATGCAGCGTATGCCGCAACGGAGTGTGCTGCAGAGCTGATCGATATGACGAAACATTCCGGTGAACATCCACGCATGGGAGCGACAGATGTTGTTCCCTTCGTTCCGGTTTCAGGCGTAACGATGAAAGACTGCGTGAAGCTAGCGAACGACTACGGTAAACGTGTCGGTGAGAATCTTGGCATTCCTATCTATCTGTATGAAGAAGCGGCAACGCGACCTGAGCGCAGAAATCTTGCCTCAGTGCGCAAAGGAGAGTACGAAGGGTTCAAGGAAAAGCTCAAGGATCCGGCGTGGAAACCAGATTACGGGCCCGCCGTGTTCAACGCGAAGTCGGGCGCGACGGCGACCGGCGCGCGGATGTTCCTGATCGCCTATAACGTGAATCTCGATACCAACGATGTTGGTATCGCCAATGAAATTGCGCAACGAATCCGTGAAAGCGGGCGCATCAAGAAGGACGAGCAGGGAAAACCCGTCCTCGATGCGAACGGCAAGAAAGTTTCCATTCCCGGAACCCTGAAAGCAGTCAAAGGGATGGGAGTACTTTTGGAGGCGCACAACATCGCGCAGATCTCGATGAACCTGGTCAATTTTCACGAGACACCTCCGCATATCGCCTTCGAGGAAGTAAAGAAACAGGCGGCCACGCTTGGTGCAAAAGTTACCGGAAGTGAGATTGTCGGACTAACGCCGAAGGAAGCACTGCTTGTTGCGGGAAAATTTTACGAATCCAATTCCACCGACGAGACGATGCTGCTGGCAGCGGCGGAGAAACACCTTGGATTGAGCCAGCTGGAAAAATTCAACCAATCCAAGAAAATTATCGAGTTCCAGTTATAGGAGTTTTCATGCCCTCGAAGAAGACAATGGAAATGTTTTTGGACGACGTCGCGTCGTCATCGCCCGCGCCGGGAGGAGGAAGCGTTGCGGCTCTGGCAGGTGCGCTTGGGGCGGCGTTGACATCGATGATCTGTCAGCTTACCATCGGTAAGAAGAAATACGCAGATGTTGAAGATGAGATGAAGAATGTGTTGAAGCAATCGGAGGACTTACGGACGAAGTTCACACAACTGATCGAAACCGACACACAGGCCTTCAACAAGGTGATGGAAGCATACGGCCTCCCGAAAGAGACCGATCCGCAAAAGGCGTTGCGACAGGCCGCGATCACCGCTGCGACCAAAGAAGCGACGCTCGTCCCGTTGGAAGTAATGAAGCACTGCATCGATGCTCTTGCCCTGACGCAGAAAGTTGCCGCGGAAGGAAACAACTCTGCGGCAAGCGATGCGGGCGTGAGCGCGCTGATGCTTCACGCTGCCTGCGAGTCGGCGGCCCTGAATGTCAAGATCAATCTCGCCTCCCTCGGCGACACCGAATTCGCAGGATGGAAGAAGGACGAGGTGGAATCACTCCTGCGCACCAGCAAGGACATGCTGGAAGAGGCACAGGAGATCGTTGCACAACGAATGAACTAAATCGCCATCCTCTGGCGATCCAACATCTCTCACATGTTGATGGGAGCTGGGCATGAGAAAATGCCTTGCTGTCGCGTTGGCCTGCGTTGCTAGTCCGGGTACTCTTCTCGGCCAGATTACGTCGTTTCCCTATGTCGAGTCGTTTGACTCCGTTAGCGTTCCCGGCCTGCCAACCGGATGGACATCCACACAAAACAGGACGCCCGGCACGAACGATTTTACCACCACGACCAGCACCGTTCTCTCTCCACCCAACTCTATTCTCTCCACCAACTCAACGATCGAGCAATCAATCACCTCGCCATTGTTCGATTTTCAAAATACAATTCCGGATTCACTGATTTTCTTCACGAGGCGGTCTGCATCCCATACGGCAGGACTCCTGGTTGAAGCGTCTCTCGACGGGGATACATCATTCGCGGTGCAACTGGGCGATACATTGACGAATCCGGGCAATACGAACTTTATTCGACGTAGCGTTGCTCTTCCCCAGGCACTTGCAGCGAGTGATAGTGTCCGATTTCGATGGAGATCGTTGGCGAACGGGACAGGCAGTACCGGGACATTGCGAATCGATGACATACGCATCACCGTGCAGACTGCTCAAGACTTGTCGTTAGACAGACTTACATTCATTCCTTTGTTACCAGCTTTCGGAGATTCTGTCTTGGTTGCCGCGACTGTTACTAATCGGGGAACGCAGATCGCATCCTCGTACACAGTTGAGTATTATGCCGATGCTGACAACGACAGCATCCCTGACCCGGCCGAGCTTATTACTTCTATCCAATCTCTCTCATCTCTCGCCGCTGGAGATTCTGTTGTTCTCCGTTCAATTTTGGGGATATTCAGCCCGGGCAGCCGCTTGATCATCGGAAAGCTTGTCTATCCTCCTGATCAGCAATTATTCAACAATCAGCTAAACGCGACCCTTTTGGTCGGGTATCCTTCCTTGAGCATTGTGGTAAATGAAATCATGTACGCCCCAACCGGGACTGAACCGGAATGGGTTGAATTGTATTCCCCTTCCCAAGACACAATTGACCTCCAGGGTTGGTTGGTGTCGGACAATATTATTTCATCGAAGAAGATCATCACGCAGACACATTTCTATCTGCTACCGAACCACTTCTGTATCCTCACGAGAGATTCTGCTGCGCTGCGGGATATTCATCCAGAAATAGTTGTGCCGATTCTGCAGGTTTCCGGATTCCCAACGCTGAACAACAGCGGGGATGCAATCATCGTCTATGACATTCGCGCCGTTTCCAATGACAGCGTGAGCTACCTGCCGTCATGGGGAGGTAGCAGCGGCGGATACTCGCTTGAAAGAATTGATCCCGCAGGGTCCTCTACACAACAATCGAATTGGGGAACATCGACGTCCATCCTACGCAGCACCCCCGGAGTACGCAACTCGATAACGATGAAAGACAGAGATCTCCGTCTGAAGAGAATTGACTTGACACCGGCATTTCCGACTTCTTCCGATTCACTGCGCCTAGTTATTCATGTTGACAATGTTGGATTCCTCGACGCGGCATCCTTCTCCGTCATGCTCTTCGAAGATGCAAATCAAGACTCGATCGCTCAGCCATTTGAGCTTCTGAGTACGATTATCGTCACCGATACACTCCGGTCTCGTGATTCGCTCTCCATCTTTTTCGATTTGACTCCGCGAATGACGGGGGTCCATCAGTTCATTGGCCGGGTCAAGTTTGCTGCGGACGAGGATACGTTGAACAATGCAAAGGTCCTCAGGTTCGCAGTCTTGCCCACGCCGGGTGCGATTCGCATCAACGAAATCATGTATTCACCCGTTGGGGGAATCCCCGAATGGGTTGAGCTTATCAATACCTCATCAGACTCGGTGCGTCTGGAAGGATGGAAGATCGGCAACAGGTTGAATCGTTATTCACTGCCGACAACGCTCATTGCGCCTTTTGGATTTCTCGTCATTACAAAAGACTCAGCGTTGATGCGCCAGGCGTACCCGAACATCTCCGGAGTCCTGATTCAATTGACATCGCTGCCGACATTTCTGTGGAACAACAACGGCGATGCCGTGGTGCTGGCTCATACCAGCGGACTGGTGCAGGACACTCTCACGTACTTTACCTCCTGGGGTGGCTCCAACGGAACTTCACTTGAACGTATTGATGCTTCAGGATTTTCTCAGGATTCAACCAACTGGGGGTCTTCATTGGATTCTCTCGGCGCAACTCCTGGTCGGAATAATTCCATTGTTCTTCTCGATGATGATCTTGCGATCAGGTCGACACCTCTCCTATCATTTCAAGTGAACAGCGTAGTTGAGATACCATTCACCATTCTGAACAAGGGAAAAAATACTTCTGGACCATTCTCCATTGAGGTGTACCTTGATGCAAATGAAGATTCTGTGGGAACAACCGAAGAACTCATGGCGACTCTGCCATTTGTTCAACCAATTCCCCGGCGAGATTCTCTCGTTTCTTCATATCAATGGAGCGTGCCGTCTCCCGGTGATCACGGATTCATCTTTCGAGCACAATATTCTGAAGACGGACGCGCGTCAAACAATACATCATGGATAAGAGTCCGAGTTGGATACCCCAAAGGCAGATTGATCATCAATGAGATCATGTATGACCCGCTCGCGGGTCAGGCAGAATACGTAGAGTTGTACAATCCCACCGGCACCCGGATTTCCCTCTCAGGCTGGTCGGTGAGCGATCTTCCGGGCACCTCCGGCTCCATCAATTCATACAAGATCAAAGGCACAATGCCGGCCATTGCCGGCGGATCCTATTTCGTCATCGCATCGGATTCGACGCTGCTGAATCTGTTTCCATCTGTTCCTGATTCATCTGTATACATTGTAGGTGGCGGCTCATTGAGTTTGAATAACGATGGTGATGCGGTTGTTATCCGCGATATTCTGGGGTCGGCCATCGATAGCGTATTGTATTCCCCGGCGTGGCACAATCCGGGAGTCACGGACGTGAACGGAAGATCTCTTGAGCGCATCAATCCGTCGCTTTCGGCAAACGACGCAAGGAACTGGAGTACCTGCGCGACGCAGATTGGCGGAACGCCTACGATGAAGAACAGCATCTTCTCTGTTATTCGTCCTACCAATACGCTGCTGGAATTTCAGCCGAATCCTTTTTCACCAGACGGGGATGGAAGAGACGATTTCACGATTATCCTTTATGAGTTGCCGCTGCAAATCAGTGTCATCAGCGCGAAGATCTATGATGTACGAGGACGTTTGATTCGCCGACTTGCGACAAATGAACCTGCTGGCGCACAAGGTCAATTGGTGTGGGATGGAAAAGATGATGACGGGCGGAAAGCAAGAATCGGGATGTACATTGTTCTTTTGGAAGCGATTGATGAACAAGGTGGTGTTCTCGAACAACTCAAGGGTGTTGTGGTTCTTGCGGCGCAGCTATGATGGTGAAGTGAGGCGAAGAAAAACAGGAAGTAGGACAACAGTCCTCGGTTGTCCAAGGTAGGCGCACACCGCAAAACTCCGCATGGTTTCATCATCAAGTGTGATGAGGCCCTTTCAGGGCTTCGCCCTCATCTCGGTTATGTGACCCCCCGCTTGCCTCTCTTGCACTATCGGGCGGGCAGGCCTTCGGGGTCAGCCAGGCGATTGACCCAACCAATGAATTGGCTGGTGGGACAACCGTCCTCGGTTATCCAAAAATGGATTGGAAATCATGCACTCGATGGTCAAGCGAGGACGCTTAACCTACTCTTGTTGACGGCAGGAATATGTCTTAGCCATGAAGGGGGTGGGACCCTCGTTGTTCTATAATGAGGGGAACACCGGTCAAAACTCGGCCCCCGAACCATACCCTTGATTGACTTTCTACCACCTTGTCTGTAGCTTATCCCGTTCCGAATAAAGCATCTCATCGAGATTCCCAGAAACCGCTGCACAACCTGTCATTGCGGCCCGCGAAATGGCTCATGTCAGACGGAAGATCACTCTCAATAACAATCGGCAGCACTCTCCTAACCCTCACGCAAGGTGACATAACGCAGCAGGAGGTGGATGCGATTGTGAATGCGGCAAACTCGTCCCTTCTCGGTGGAGGCGGTGTTGATGGCGCAATTCATCGTGCAGGCGGACCGTCCATACTGGAGGAATGCAAAGCGATTCGGGAGAAACAAGGAGGCTGCCCCACCGGTGAAGCCGTGGTCACGAGCGCTGGCAAGCTTAAGGCGCGCTTCGTCATTCACACGGTCGGGCCGGTGTGGAAAGGAGGTTCTGCCAATGAGGAGAATCTCCTTCGCAATGCATACAGGAACAGTCTCGAAAAGGCGAGGGAAAAGAGCGCTACGACTCTTGCCTTTCCTTCAATAAGTACCGGTGTTTACGGATTTCCAATCGAGCGTGCGTCAAAAATTGCTTTTGCAACCGTGAGGGAGTATATCCGTACATATCCTCACCTGCACGAGGTCCGCTTCGTGGTTTTCAGTCGGCACGACTTTGAAGTGTATTCGCCCCTCTTCAGGGATGGAGCGGGGCCGCCGTAAATCAACCAACGTTAACTCATTTTCCACCATCAACTCAAACCAAAAGGATCCACTCATGTCTTCACAATTTCTTCCTTCCCCGGTGAGACTTGTGCTGACGCTAATGTTGCTACTGACAATCGGCGGCATTACTTCTGCACAAACCAACGAAGTTGAAGGGCTCCGTAAAAACACACCGCGGGTCCACGCCTTTACCAATGCCCGAGTTGTGCAGTCGCCCGGAAAAATTATTGACGGTGCTACGCTCGTCATTCGCGATGGGGTGATTGAAGCGGTTGGCCACGTTTCGATTTCGCCTGATGCTCGTGTCTGGGACATGAACGGTCGCACCATTTATCCCGGACTAATAGATGCATATTCGGATTATGGAATGCCAAAAGCTCCGGAGCGTCGGTCAGGTTCTGGTGGTGGAGACAATCCACCCGCCAAAGAGCCGGAGCGGCGCGGGGCGAACCACTGGAACACCGGCATGCAAGCGGACGAGGATGCAGCGGAGCTATTTGTTCCCGATCGCAAAGCAGCAGAGAAGCTCCGCAGTCAGGGGGTCACCGCTGCTCTCGTTGTTCCGACAAAAGGGATCTTTAGAGGAATGAGTGCTCTGGTCAACGTTGGTGATGGAGACCCGAAAGCACAGGTGGTACGTGCGCAGGTTGCCCAGCATATCTTTCTGGGCACCAGTCCCGACGTGGAGGATTATCCAAGCTCGCTGATGGGTGTGATCGCATTCATCCGCCAGACGATGTATGATGCGGAATGGTACAAGAAAGCGCACGATGCGTATGCAAAGAAGCCATCGCTCACGAGACCCGAAACCAACAACCAGCTTGCCGCGATGGAGGCGGCAATGTCCGGTCGTATGCCGGTGATCGTAGATGCATCTGATGAAAAAAATCATCTGCGAGCTGATAAGATTGCCAAAGAGTTTTCTCTCAAAGCGATCATCCGCGGGAGCGGCAGCGAATACAAACGGCTGGATGCAATCAAGGCAACCGGTCGAAGCATTCTCCTTCCTGTGAATTTTCCGGAAACGCCGTCTGTGCAAACGCCGGAGGACGCACTGGAGGTATCACTTGAACAACTTCGGCACTGGGACGAAGCCCCGGAAAATCCCGCGAGGCTGCAATCAGCCGGAGTGAAATTCGCTTTCACGTCAGCAACACTGAAGGATGACGGAACATTCTTGAAGCAGGTCAGAACCGCTGTCCAACGAGGACTCTCCAAGGATGCGGCACTTGCAGCAATGACCATGACACCAGCTTCACTTTTCGGTGTCGATAAAATGCTTGGGTCCCTTGACGCGGGGAAGGCAGCCAACTTTATCATCACCGATGGCGATCTGTTCGAAGAAAAGACAGAGATTATCGATGCGTGGATTGACGGTAATCGGTACATCGTGAAGAACATGCCGGAGGTCGATCCTCGCGGGACATGGGATCTTGCGATCGATACCAAAGCGGCCGGTGATACGGTCACACTGAAGATCATGGGTGAGTTGAAATCGCTGGGCGGAACATTCACGTGGAAGAAAAGCACAAAGCTCTCCAATCTCTCGCTCGCTGGAAG
>QKGJ01000391.1 GCA_003251275.1 Ignavibacteria bacterium | reverse complement strand
GAGGAAGAATCGTCGGAAGTCGTTTGGCAAGCATTGTCTTCCCCGAGCTGGGCGGGCCCATCATGATCATGTTATGTCCGCCGGCGGCCGCAACTTCAAGCGCGCGCTTTACGTTCTCCTGTCCCTTCACATCGGCAAAATCCACCACGTAGTGCTGGTCTTCCGAGAAAAGCTTCGACACATCCAGGCTGAGAGGTTGCAGAGAACTGTCGTTGTTGAGAAAGTCGACCGCATCCCTCAGCGAGCCAACGGGGTATACCTCAAGTCCCTCAACCATAGCGGCTTCTTTGCCATTTTCCGTCGGAACAACCATTCCCTTCAGTCCCTTCCTCCTGATCTCCAACGCCATTGGAAGAACGCCGTGCACCGGACGCAACGCACCATCCAGGGCCAATTCTCCAACAAGCACGTAATCCGAGAACTTATCCTGCCGCAGTTGTTCCGTTGCGCTTAGAATCCCGATGGCCATCGGCAGGTCGAACGCCGATCCTTCTTTTTTGATATCCGCTGGGGCAAGATTGATGGTGAAGCGGCGTGTTTGAAATTCGAATCCGCAATTCTTGATTGCTGCGATGATCCTCTCCCGGCTTTCACGAACAGCATTGTCAGGGAGTCCGACAATGAAAAAACCGGGCACCATCTTCTCGACGTGCGTCTCTACTTCCACTGTGTAAGCCTTGACGCCGTATGTTGCCCCACTCAAAATCTTCGAAAGCATTTTCGTTTCAGCTCGTTTTCATTTCAGGCGAGATGAAAATCGCCCGGCGCCTTGAGTACAGCACCTGGCAGTTCACCGGTGTAATCACCGTCGTCTATCACCACTTCGCCGTTTACAATCACGTAGGGAATCCCCTCGGGATACTGGAATGGATCGTTCCAGGTCGCCTTGTCGGTGACAGTCTTCGGATCGAACACCACCAAATCCGCCCAGTGTCCTTCACGAATGAATCCACGATCGCGGAGATGCAGCGTCTCAGCAGGCAGGCCGCTGATTTTTCTTATCGCCTCAGCCAATGGCATAATTTTATCCTCACGGACATACTTGCCAAGGAGTCGGGGGAACGTTCCAAATGCCCGCGGATGCGGATTTCCCTGGCGCAGCATTCCTTCGGTGGCCAGGGCAGAACCATCACTGGCAGTCATACAATAAGGATAGCTTAGAACCTTGGCAGTATTTTCTTCACTCATCGCAAAACCAACCATTGAGCCGCCCCCTTTTTGTGCAATGACAATTTCTCGTAGCAATTGCAGCGGGTCACTTCCACTATGGGTCAACTCCGCCATTGTCTTGCCTTCGTAGAGCGTACGGTCTGGATGAGATGGCAAGCTCGACACCATCACAGAGTTCCATCCGCCGATCTTCTCGATCTTATCAAGGATCGCTGAGTTGATTGAATCACGCAACGACTCATCCTGTAGCCGTTGCACAAACTGTTCTCCTCCCCCTTCCCTGCTCCAGAGCGGGAACAGATTCGCCAGTCCGGTATTATATGCGATGTATGGGTATCGGTCGCATGTCACCTGACCTGTCGCTCGTTCCTTGTCAAGCCGAGCGAGTACCGCATCGAGTTTGTGCCAGTTTCTTTTGCCGGATGATTTCAGATGTGAGATGTTCAAGTCAACACCGGCGCCACGCGCAATTGCAATCGCTTCTTCAATCGCTTCCACCACCGTGTCATCTTCATTCCGCATGTGCGTGGAGTAAATGCCGCGTCCACCCATACTCTGGCACAGAGCGATGATCTCCTCCGTTGAAGCGAAACTACCGGGAGTATATTCCAGCCCCGATGAAATGCCGTATGCCCCCTGGGCAAATGCTTCCTTCGCAAGCGTCACCATTTGACCGATCTCTTCCGCAGTTGCGGGACGGTTCTCATATCCTATAACGAATTCACGTAACGTCCCCTGTCCCACCATGCTCACAACGTTGGACAAAATGCCTTGTTTCTGCAGAATCCGGAAATATCCGGCAAAATCCATCCAGGTTTCTTCGACGCCATATCCCTTTTTCAGGCCCTCAAATACCTGCTCGGCCATCTTGCTATTCAATGGCGCGAAGGATCCTCCATCCTGTCCAATCACTTCTGTTGTCACTCCTTGCCGGATCTTGGACTGCGCCTCTCCTCGGAGGAGAAGTTCCTCGTCGCTATGCGAGTGAAAGTCGATAAATCCGGGTGCAACCGCGAGTCCGCCAACATCAAGTTTGTAGCCGGCACGTTTGTCGCGAAGATTACCCAGGGCAATGATCCTGCCATTCTTTACGCCGACGTCTACAGAGAGTCCTTCAGACCCCGTTCCATCATACACGGTGCCACCAACAAGAATAATATCGAATGGCAGATCGCCTCCAAGGCGAGGGCCGCATGCGGCGGCGACAAGTGTTGTCGCGCCGGCAATAAGGAAGTCGCGACGATTTAACGAGCGGGTGTCAATCATTGCTGTAATGTTGGATGTTTGAGGTGAAAGTCGGTGGCGTCTTGATACTTCTTGGCGACGGCAAGGAGCGTCGCCTCACCAAAGAGTTTTCCCATAAAGGTGATCGAGGTCGGCGTGCCCTCTTCAGAAAAGCCGTTCGGCAGAACTACGCACGGATGGCCGGTGAGATTCGTAAGCAAGAGGTTATCTCCTCCAAACGATGGAGAAACATAGACGTCAATTGAATCCATGAGCTTCGCCATCTCTTGGATAAGGAGATACCGTACCCGAGTTGCCTGCAGATATTCAACAGCCGGAATGAACCGCGAATGCCGGAAAACATTTGGCCAGGCATTCTTGATCTGGCGCACGAGAAGGTTATCTCTATTTGATCTTGTCAGATCGTCGAATGCCGCTGCCGCCTCTGCGGAAAGAACAATCGAGATCGCACCGACCGGATAGTGCGGAAGCTCGATCGGGATCAGCTTAGCACCAAGTCCGCGC
>QKGJ01000305.1 GCA_003251275.1 Ignavibacteria bacterium | reverse complement strand
CCTTCAACCGAATTCAGTTTACGCCCGACCTGATGCCCAGTGATATTACAGGGACAGAGATTATAGAAGAAAACGCTTCGACAGGAGCAAAGAATTTCAAGTTTGTGCGGGGCCCGGTGTTCGCGAATATCGTCCTTGCTGATGAAATAAACAGGACGCCCCCGAAAACCCAGGCTGCACTTCTTGAGGCTATGCAGGAACATCGCGTTACCGCTGCGGGACAAACTTATTCACTGGAAGAGCCGTTCTTCGTTCTAGCGACTCAAAATCCTATCGAGCAAGAAGGAACCTACCCGTTGCCGGAAGCCCAACTCGACCGGTTCATGTTCAATCTATGGCTGGACTATCCTTCTTTCGCGGACGAATTGCAGATCGTAAAGGCAACGACGAGTCAATTCGTGCCTCAATTATCTCACGTGTTGTCCGGCGAGCAGATTACACAGTTCCAGCAGCTTGTCCGCCGCGTGCCTGTTGCCGATAATGTCATCGAATACGCAGTCCGGCTTGCGACGCGAACCCGACCAAAGTCGGACGGAACCCCCAAGTTCATCAGCGACTGGCTCAGTTGGGGGGCGGGTCCGCGGGCGTCCCAGTACCTCATTCTTGGTGCGAAGACGCGTGCGATACTCCAGGGTCGTCACATGCCGGATATTGATGACGTCCGTCAGATGGCGGATCCCGTGTTGCGCCATCGCATCGTAACGAATTTTAACGCTGAGGCGGAAGGGGTTTCCTCCATTGATATCGTCCGCCGGCTTGTTTCCGAAACGGAGTAGGAACGAAGAATAGATACCTCATAGGAGACCATGCCCGTTTTTGAGTTTTCGTTCTCCTCCCCACTTATCCTGATTCTTGCACTCGTAGGGCTTTCCCTTGGCACCGGCTTCCTTTTTTATCGTTTTACTCTCCCGCCGGTGTCACGGGGGTGGAGAGTCTTTCTTTCTCTGCTACGCGGTGTAGCCCTTGCACTGATCGTGGTGTTGCTCTTCGAACCGGCGGTTCGTCTTGTTGCCTCCCAATTTCGACCCCCCGTAGTTGCCGTTCTTGTTGATAATTCACAAAGTATGAATATCGATGACCACTCGGGGAGGCGGTTCGATGAACTTCAACGCGCTCTTGCCGCGATACGAAGTGAGTCCTTCGGCGATGCGTCAATCCGCTATTACCCGATCGGAACAACAATGGGAAAACAGATCACCGATTCCGACTCCCTCTCGTTTTCCGAGGAAGCGACGAACCTATCCGAGCCTCTGAAGATACTCGGCGACATAAAGGACAAAGAAAACATTTCCGCGATTGTCGTTCTGACGGATGGCGTCTACAACATCGGCCGGAATCCGCTCTATGAGGCAGAAAGAACGGGTATCCCTCTCTATGCGGTTGGCATTGGAGATTCATCCGATCATCAAGATGTATTGGTAAGCAGTGTTGCCGCAAACGAGATTGTCTATAACGAGTCTGAGGCGCCGGTGGATGTCGGCATACGCAGCAGCGGGTATGGGGGACAACGGGTCGACGTTTCCATATTTGACGGGGCCACAATCCTAGCGAAGAAGAGTCTTTCGCTGGAGAAGGGAACGCGTGAGTACTCTGTACGTTTGTCGTATTTTCCGGCTGGGGAAGGGACGAGAAAATATGTCGTTCGCGTCTCCCCCCTTGAAGGGGAACTCACTCTCAAAAACAACAGCAAGACATTCTTTGTTCGTGTGTTGAAGAGCCGCCTTCGTGTCTTTATCCTCGCCGGAGCACCCACCCCGGACGTTGCCTCCATTAGAAAAACATTAAGTGAAGATCCTGCCCTTCTGGTGGATGCGAGAACACAGAAGTCCGGCCAGGATTTTTTCGAAGGGTCTCTGTCGGCAAGCCAACTCGACTCAGCAGATTGCATCATCACCATCGACTTTCCTATATCAACCACAACCCAATCGACCTTAGACATGCTCCGGCACGCAATCCTGGAACGAGCCAAACCCCTCTTCTTTATTGGCGGATCGTCTATTGATTACCGTATGTTGATGAGTATTGGATCGGTCCTTCCATTTACGGCAAGTGACATCCGCACTTCGGAGGAATTCGTTTTTTATTCCCGTGTCCAGGCCCAGGGAACACATCCGGTTGTCGATCTCGGCAACATCGGAAATGCGGCATGGGACCGCCTCCCCCCGCTGTATCGGAGGGAGGCAACCTATCGTACCAAAATCGAAGCGACGACCCTCGCCCATATGCGTATCCAGGGAGTTGTCCTGCAAGACCCCCTTCTCTCAGCCCGCAGTGTACAGCGACAGCGTTCGCTTGCCTTCGTCGGCTATGGCCTCTGGCGCTGGCGTCTCATGGCTCAGAGCACGCTGGAGACTGAACATCTGCTAGCGACATTTCTCTCCAATTCTGTCCGATGGCTCACGACCCGTGAGGAACAGAAACCGGTTCGGATAACTGCGGGGAAGAACTCATTTTTTCAAAATGAACCGGTCGATTTTCAAGCGCAGGTCTATGACGGGAGTGCGCGCCCTGTAAATGATGCAAGAGTGGAAGTGACAATTTTGGAAAAGGAAAAGAGATTCAATCTCCTTCTCCTACCCATTGGCAACGGACGGTACGAAGGTCAAATCGCTTCTCTAGGACCTGGAGATTACACATTTAACGGGTCCGCCACGGGAGGTGGAATTTCGTACGGACAGGACCAAGGGAGACTGACCGTTGGCGAACTGAATCTTGAATTCCAGGAAACTCGTATGAACATAGGGCTCCTTCGTCAACTGGCAGAACGAACAGGAGGAACATTTCTTTCCTCTGCTGATGCCGGGAAACTCAATGAAGAGATCTTACGGGGTCCCGAAATACGTTCACGCGAAGTAATCACCGGAAGCTCAATAGAGCTCTGGAACTGGCAATACACGCTCGCCGTTATCGTCCTCCTGCTAT
>QKGJ01000025.1 GCA_003251275.1 Ignavibacteria bacterium | reverse complement strand
ACCCGGCTCCTATCTTTTGAAGGAGCATCCGGATTAACTTCAGCTCCGTTCCACCCTCCGTTCTTTTGTCATTCAATTTCCTGCGTACGTCCTCGGGCGTACCGCGATCCAGAATTAACACTACGATAGGTACCTCATGGACAGAAAATATTTCTGTGCCCGATCATATTGTTTCATCGGGTTCATCATCATTATTGGGATGATGATTGGATGTACAGACGATACGGCGCCGAGTGCGATACCAACAATCGATTATGGCTCCATTGCCGTCATCAACTATAGCGAGCATGTACAGCCGTTGCTGTCACGAAGTTGTGCAACAAGCAGCTGTCATGATGCAGCCACGAAGGCCGCCGGCCTTGATCTCGGGTCGTGGGGCGCATTGACCCGTGGCTCGAGTTTTGGCGAGGCGCTAGTGCCATTCGATACTTCGCGAAGTCTTCTCGTGACCCTCTTCGATGGCACCCCGTTGCGAAAAGCCCATCCTGCCATTAGCGGTGTTCCTTTTTCGATGGAAGAAGTTTCCTTCCTCAAGAGATGGATTCGCGAAGGGGCAAGAAATGATGCCGGGGTTGTTCCGTACGCTGCTTCAGCGCACAAACTGTACGTTCCGAACCAGGCGGACGACAACGTTGCAATCATTGACATCGATAATCTTGTTGTACGCAGATATGTTAATGTCGGCAATATGCCGACGAACGATGCCCCTCATTTCGTTGTCGCGAATAGTCAGTACTGGTATGTTTCGCTCATCGGGACGGGACAGGTGTGGAAGTTTGATGCGCTGACGGACACGCTGATCGGGGTGGTCAGTATTGCCGGATCACCCGCAATCCTTGAGTTAACACCCGACGGTTCGAAACTCTATGTTTCGCAATTCACCACGGGCGCGACGAATAGAGTCACCGTGGTGAATACTGCTTCTATGACAATTGCAACGACCATTCAGGTGTGGACGATGCCCCATGGAATGAGACTGAATCGGACGGGAACGATTCTCTACGTTGCAAATATGATGTCGGACAATATTTCTGTCATCGACGTTGCGACCGACCAGGTTGTTTCAACCGTTCCTCTCGCCTCTGACGCAATCCCGTTTGGTCCGCCAAAATACATGCCGATGGAACTGGCCATCTCACCGGATGACAGCATTATTGCCGTGACCTGTTCGGAACAACGGGAAGTCCGTTTTTTCAGCGCGTCAAGTCTTGCTCTTGTCGACTCATTTGCGGTGGGCGATCAGCCATGGCACCTGCAATTTACCCCCGATGGCGAGTACTGTTACGTGGCAAACCGGAGAGGACATACCGCTTCGGTTATTCATGTACCGTCGCGTCAGGTGACGACTACGTATGCAGTTCCGACAGTTTTCTCCAGTCCGCATGGTTGCGATATTTCGGAAGACGGCAGATACGTGTTCATCTCCAACGAGAATGTATTCCATGGATACGTTCCGCGCTATTCAGTGGAGTTCGTCGGCAACATCACGGTGATAGATAACACGATGGCACAAATCGTCAAAGTTCTTGAAGTCGGTAAAATGCCAACCGGGCTTTCCGTCGCACGTTGAAAGAAAGGACTGCAGAACAAATGAAGTATTGCCTTCTCTTGATGAGTTTAGCGCTTGCAGCAGTTGTTGCCGGGTGTGATGTGGGTGACCAAATTCCGGAGAACAAAGCGCCCGGTCTCCAGTTGACGGATTTTGAACCGTCAAGTTCGTGTGCCCCTTGCCACCCACAATATGTAGAAGAGTGGGAGGGCTCGATGCACGCATACTCTACAAATGATCCCATCTGGATGATGGCGAATAATTCACTTCAATCAAGTACAGGGGGAAGACTCGACGACTTCTGCTGGCAGTGTCACTCACCAATCGGGTTTCTGACAGGCAATACTCCGTCATCGATTCAGATGGAAAGTCTCCCGGCCATTGTTCGCGAAGGCGTCAACTGCGATGTCTGTCATGTCATGAGGCCTCCGCACACAACAACAAACCAGAGCATTCAATACAACATTGAGCCAGGGAAAGTAAAATATGCTTCTATTCCTGATCCGATGCCCGCCGGGGTTCACGAAAGCGGGTACGATATAACTTTCTCCCGTTCCGAGAAATGCAGGGAGTGTCATGACCTAATCATTAATGGCGTTCCCACGGAAATGACATTTACTGAATGGCAGAACAGCACCTGGGGCGCGATGGGAGTAGAGTGCCAGCATTGCCACATGCGCCGCTACACAGGACAGGCCGCAGTCGGCGGACCTGTTCGCAACAACCTGCATCGTCATGACTTTGTCGGCGTTGATGTTGCGATCACCGATTTTCCGAACAAAGACGTACAACGGGCCGCAGTGGATTCTCTTCTACGGAACTCTGCCTCCCTTGCGCTTCTCGCCCCCACTAGTGCCAGCGTGAATGATTCGGTCACCGTCCGGGTTCGCGTGACGAATGACCGAACCGGTCATAATCTCCCCTCCTCGGTTTTCTTCAACCGTCAGATGTGGATTGAATTAACGGTCTGGGATGCACAGGGTACTGGCTATGAGTCAGGTCATCTGGATGTCAATGGCGATTTGAAAGACAAGAACAGCGCTGTTGAGCCGAATGCCGATCCTGATCTTGCTCTCTTCGCAGGGACTCTCTATAAAAGAGGGGAGGAGACAAATGTCTTCGAGTTGGATTCGCTCGTCAACAACTCCATTCCTGCTTTTGAATCCCGGACTCCGTCGTATAAGTTCTTGCTTAACCGGACCGGCGTCTGGAATATCCGCGCCCGCTTGCTTTTTCGGCCTTTTCCTCCATACCTTTTCCGTAATCTCGGGGCGCAGCAATATGTCGGAGAACTGCCGATTTTCGAGATGGTGTCAGAGTCTTCAACAATCACCATCCAATAGCATGTCCCGCCACTGAAGCCAAACAACCCA
>QKGJ01000048.1 GCA_003251275.1 Ignavibacteria bacterium | reverse complement strand
TGGACGCCTCCCACCAAAGGAAACGCTCTCGTGATAAGTTTCACGAGAGCGTTTTTTTTCTGGGGAGACTTGTCAGTGTTCGGATAACTTTCGCAAAGCGTCAACCCTTTCTTGCACGTAACTTGACTGGGGGGTTGTAAGGTGAAGACTTTGCAATAACGCCACATACTCGTTAAGCGCCTCCCCATGGAGGTTCGCTTTGTCAAGAGCGTCAGCAAGAAGGACTCGGTTTTCATAATCCATCGCCAGTTCCGGGTATCGTCGCAACACATCCATCGCCCGCAACGCGCACGTGGAATAGAAACCGTGCGAGAAAAGCACCCTTGTTCCGTTCATCTGGAATTTGCCAACCTCATTGCTCACCGCACTTGAAGTTCCGCCCCCCTGATTGGTACCATGGACGACTGTCGTATTCGGGATATTCATCTCGTTATTCTTCCATTCGTAGGACGATGACCGAACCTTCTCCATCGTCAGCTTGAGCATTAACTCCTCTTGTGAAAGATCCCGCACATCAGACACATCGACAATTACTTCACCGGGTATCGTTAAGGTTTTCTTGACCCCGGCTCCTGTTGATGTCACGAGAAGCGCCGAACCCTGTACCCCCGTCCTGAACGTGTCATCCGGACGCAACACATCTCCATTGACAACTTTCATCCATGATTCCGTCACACCACGGCGTACTTGAACATCACCACGAGCATTCTTGACGACAATCTTCGGAATGGAATTTTCCCCGGCATGGAGCATCGCTGGAAACACCAGAAGGACTGCCACGATAATTGATTTCATAATTGTTTTCTCCATCATCTAATTTACATCCACTATTTTTACCCAACCCTTCACCAGACCCAAACCGATTTCAACATCGTCAAAATATTCCTGAGCACCTTTTGTCCATGCTTCTTCGAAACCTTTCATGATAACTGTTGTTTCCACTGGAATCCAGATGGTTTCATTTCCATGCGGATTTCTTCGAACAACATATCTCTTCGGATTTGTCGAAACCAACTCGCCATACTTCGGATCGATACCTGTATCGAACAGGAGATAGATATGACTCCGTTCCGGATGGTCCGGAGGAACGACATCCACAAGAGCGGTTGACATTCCGATGCTACTGAGGAGAGAGGAAAAAGCCACAGTCATGTCATCACAATCTCCACTTCGTGATGAGAGTGTCTCCGACGGGTATTGTACAAAGTCCGTACTCTGCCGCGGATCGCCAACGTAAACTAGTTTCCCGGAAAAAGTATCGAAGAGAACTTTTGCCCGGTATAAGTTCTCCACTTCATTTTCCATAATCGCAGACGACTGCTCTAGCAAAACATCACGGGAATACCGAAGAACTATCGGATCATCCGGAGTGATAAAATATCGCAATGACAAAACGTCCCCATCCCATGCATTCTTTCCATAGATGAGTACTTTCGTCTGCATCCGATCATCATAATCTTCGGCTGGGGTCGCGTTCACGTACACGTTTCCTTCTCTCACAAGACTCGACGGCACCCGACGTACTGTTTCGTTGAAAACAGCATTCAATGAAATTTCCTTCTCTTCGCCGGGACTGAGGTAGACAGGTTGCGATTCCGTGGGAGCATCCATAAACCGATCGATGAAGAAACTTGCCTTCGCCTGGACAGGCTTCGACGAAATATTTTTCACTCGAACCGTTCCTATCGGTTTGTAGGCAAACGCTTCATAAGATGAAGGATAAATGCCTCCCAACATTGTTGCCGACTCGATGCGCACAAGACTTTCACGCACATTACCGAAAATCACTTTCAGTCCAACGGACAGCCGATCCGTTGTATATGGATTCAAGCTAATGTTGCGGATTGAGGATGGATTAAAACCTCGAGCCGGGATTTGCCCCCCTCGATTGTTTTGATTGACAAACCGAAGAAAACTCGCTTCGATTTCAAACACATCATATGACCAGCCTACGCCGGCGCTAAATGCAGCAAATGACGGTGATTGGTTCCTGTCGTAGTAGACTCCCGCTGCAAGGGAAAGGGACTTAATTGGAGACCATTCCAGGCCAATGCCCCCAATCCAGCGAGAACTGATTGAAATATTTCCAGCGAGGCGTGGGAGGATTCGATACGAGGCACCCGCCTCCAACGCTCGATGCGCAGAAAGGCGAAGAGTGTCGTATTCTTCTGGAAGCTCGGACCCAGCGATTTGAAAGAGGTCTCTTCCAACAAGACTGAAGGAAAGATCTTCGCTCTTGCTCCACAACATCCCTAGATCAAGATGCCATGTCTGACCTCGATGTACATCCTCTTCGAATAATTTCTCTGTCCCGGTTCTTATTACCTGTTCCTTCACAATCTCCCTTTGCAAAGAACCGCTCAGACCAACCGAAAACTGATTGACCGGAAGAAAAGCGTACGCAAGTGACGCCGGTTCATCATAGAGAACCGTCGTTTCATCCGAACCAAGATTGTTGCCAATAATCTGAGGTGGATACGAGAACTCGAGAACCGTTCCAGGTGCATATTGCACTGCAACTGCATGCTGCTCAAGAAAGCGCTTTGCAAGCGAGAATCCGTGAAATACCAGACCATTTGTTGAACTGTGGAGAGATCGGTACGTCACCGCCTGGAAATCCCAATCCCGGACGTATACCAAGCCTGCTGAGTTGATGGTAAAACCTCGAACATCCCGTACCGATGGTGCGTAGGCTGATAAGCTCAGTACACGCGGACTGATTGCCGACTGTGTATGTAAAATTGATGTTAACATACTCAACGCAAAGATCGTAACAACGCTATTTCTTCTTTGCATACACTCCGTTCAACTACTGAAGCACGAAAAATGTTGTATGAATCGAGGCTGCCTGAGTAAACACCACGCCTGTTGGAGCCGTCATTGCTTCCTGGTTCGCCAGGACGAAAGTCAGAGCATACGAACC
>QKGJ01000278.1 GCA_003251275.1 Ignavibacteria bacterium | reverse complement strand
GATAAATTCCAGCGTTCTCATACCCGTTGTTGATCGCTTTCTGAAATGAATCAATCGCCCTTGAATAAAGTGTCTTGCTGAAATACACAACCCCCTTCAGGTAGTGTGCCTCTCCCGCGTCTTTCCGTTTGTTCGCCGGAGGAGGGTTCCCAATGATCTTCAATACGTCGTCATAGACTGCGACTGCCTGGTCAAGAGAATCCATTGCAGTCAGTGCACGCGCAACCCACAATAATCCTTGATAGAAATCAGGTTTCAATTCAATGGTTTTGCGGAGAAGTTCAAGAGCACGTGGATAATTCTTGATGGTCATGTAGCTCGCGCCCGCATTGACATACGCAGCGAGTGACCGTGGGTCGCATTTTATTTTCAACTCAAAAATCCGAGCAGCCTCTGCATAATCCTGCTTTCGCATATTGATTGAACCCAGGTTGAACAACGGCGAACAGTTTGTTGAGTCTGCTGCTATCGCTTTGTAATAAAACTGTGATGCCTTCTCGTCATCTTTCAATCCATAGTACATATCGCCAAGCACCTGGTAATCGGATGCTTCAAGCGCGCCCCTTCGCTCCAATGCCTTCAGTGCCCGTTCGGCTCCTTTGAAATCTTCCCTTGCCACCAACGCGTTCAGATAGACGCGCCATGTTTCCGCCTTGGAAGAGTCAAGTCGTACAGCTGAAGTCGCAACTGCAAGACCAAGGGAATCATTCCCAGTACCAACCAGCGCTTTGGCATACATGAATGTGGCATCAAAATTCTTTGGCGAAAATTTCACACAGATCCCGAGCGGGTCGAGAGCATACTGGAAGAAGGAGCGACGGTCACGCTCTTTTTCGGCGCTCATCGCTGCCTTAAAGAGTATCTCCCCTTCTTCACAGTGGGGATCAGGAAATTGAGGGTTGATCGCCTCAGCGGCATCGTATGATTTGATGGCCTCGTTGTATTGGCGTTGTTTCACATAGAATCGCGCGAGCCCGAGGTGGTATTCAAAATTCTTGGGCGCAAGCTCGGTTGCCTTCTGATAGTTAGTTATTGCCATAACGTTGACGCCCTGCTTCGCGAACGCATCCCCCATCGCGGCATAGATTGCAGGGTTTTCCGGATCGAGTTCTTTCGCTTTTGTCAACTGTATGACTGCCGCGTCCGTTGAATCGATTGCGAGCAAAGCCATCCCAATACCCACTGCAACGCTCGCATTCATCGGCTGCTCCTTCGCCGCCATTCGAAATGCCCTCAGGGCATTGCTCGGATCGTTCTTCTTGATGTATACATCGCCAAGAAGTTTTAGAGCATCGACATACTCATCATCAATCTTGACAGAGGCCGCAAGATATTTTATCGCTTCATCGACATTCCCTCTTCGAAACGAAATCAAGCCGAGGTAGTAATTGGACTCAGAAGGTTTTTGTCCTGACTTCAATGCCTCCTGAAAAAGCCCGAACGCGGCAGCCGTGTCTTTCGCTGCAAAAACAGCACGCGCCCTGTTATAGACATCCTGTGAGGACGCAGAGGAAATGATGGTGGCGAGAAGAAGAGACAGAGCTGTTTTCGTCATTGTTGCTGCACCTGCTTTGATGTGAGTTCAACTAATCGGACTGGCATTGTCACGGGAACAAGTCCACTGTTAAGAAAAATCTTCTGGCCTTGAACGCCGGCCATATACGCAATAAAACCCAAACTGACATCGCGCTGGATCTCGCGATTATACATATACACCATTCTGAAGAGCGGATAGTTCCGTTGATAAATGTACGCCTGCGCGGGAGAATAGGCCTTTCCATATGTTCCCGTGGAATCAAGCCGGCTGAGTCGCACAACAGTGACCTCCTCTTCATGACCCCGCAGCCAACTCAATCCAACAAGCCCGATGCTGTTCTTGATCGTACTGACATAATCAATAAGCTTCGGACTCGGCACCACCCTCGTTGTCGTCCTGGCAAACGCTTTGCCTTTCAACACGGAATCCCGGACCATCTCATACACGCTCGAGTTGATGTCCCCCACAACAGTTTCAATTGCAGCATTCCGGCCGGGCCATCGCATGAGAGAGCCAGAAAATATACTGTCCAGCTGGCTCAACCGCAACTCAGAGAGCGGATTTTCTTTGTGTACAATAACCACAATGCAGTCCAGAGCAACTTCATACGACTGGTACTCAATTTCAGCCGCTTTGAGAACCCGTAGCTCTTCTTCGTTGAACGGTCTACCCATCCCGATCACGCGTATGCTATCATTGATAAAATCCACGACTGCCTCGCGTGCCTCGCGGTAACGCGGCTGTACTTTTGCATCAGGGTAGGTGCTCTGGAAATCATCTACCTGTCGCTGGAAAGCTGGTTGGACAGATTCATCAAAAACGACTCGTATCTCACCACGGGTGGTTGAAGTGGTCTTTCCGGAGTTTTCACAACCAAGGAAGAGGACGATGGTTACAAATGTACTAACGATGGTTTTCATGATCTCGCTGCATGTTCCTGCGAAAATAAACGATGGAGAACCGGTACCCGCCGTACAGCATAAGCAAGATCCCCACGATGATTCGGAATTGTGAAGGGATATTTGTCGGAACAAGCATCCCGATCGTTATCAATATCCCGGCGATGATGGCAGCTGAAGACAAAGCTAGAATAACATATCGCACAACGTCATTGAAGTTCATCCAACACCCAATCAAAAGAAACGGGGAAGGCATCCTTTCATCCTTCCCCGTTTTTGAATCATCATGGTGGACAACAAATATGGCGGTTCAACCCGGGGGTGAAGCCTGGTCGCACGTTCGAATCGATCTATCTTCGTTCTGCCAGCTTAAATCGAAATGGAAATGATACCCACACTGCCACGGGACCGTTGTTCATGTACGCCGGGGTAAAGACGAACTGCTTCGCGGCTTCGACTGCGGGCTCATTGAAGATCTCCGCATCGCTTTTGAGAATCACGACATCGCGAACCTTGCCCTCTTTGTCCACCCAGATCTTTACAAACACTGTTCCTTCCAGACCGGCGCGAATAGCAAGGTCGGGGTACTTGGGCTCAACTCGCTTCACTACTGCCGGTTGTTTCTCCACCGGAACAAAATCGGCAGGAGGCCCGTCGTCGATGATGATGTCCTGTTCGATTTCGAAGCCACCTCCCTCGCCGAGTGACTCACCAACCGGAGCAACCTGCTGGCTCATTTCCTGTTGCGTTGCCAGGGTCTGTTCCGGACTGACTTCCGCATCGGGAACGGGAACCGGGGCGCCAACCGTTGGTTTTACCTGAGGCGCAGTCACCGAAACCGGTGGCGGCTGATTTACGTTGGTCAACGATGGAGGTGGACCGAGATCGCTGTATTTTAACACTCTTACCATGGCCATCGGAGGCTCTTCGTGTCCGAGCACCTGAATCGCATAGTAGGTTCCAAGAATCAGGAAATGGACTGCGACTGCGATTCCGAAGCCGGTGATCCAGTACCGCTGGTACAGAGCCTTTAACTCAATACCGCCGTAGGAGACGCCGTGACTCGTCTTTGCCGCTACTGCTGCCGTTGCCGACATAGAATGTTCTCCTTCAATTGACTCGTGTTCAAACTTACCCCTTCACTTTCGCGAGGATCGCCTTGTCGGCATCTAGTAAGGGAGCAAGGCTAAAACGTGAAACGTTTGCAATGTTCAACTCATCCATAATGTCGACCATCATTTCGTACTTTCCTTTGCGATCGACCTTCACCAGCGTTGTCAACTTGGGGTTCTCCTGATTCTTCTCGACGAGAAAGTTCCGAAGCTTGCCGAATTCGATTTTCTCCGGAGCTTCGATGCCGATCGCCCAATAGATCTGCCCCTTGTCATCGATGCGGAGCGTCAAGAGATTTGATTCAGCAATTTCCACCTTCACGTCTGCATCCGGCGGCAAGTTGATTTCCATTGTCTGTGGAAGAGACATTGTCGTCGTCAACATGAAGAAGGTCAACAACAGGAATGCAATATCCACCAACGGTGTCATATCAATACGGATGCCGAGCCTCCGCCCCTTTTTCTTTTTTCCTTTCCCGTGTTTCCGAGGTTCCGCTACATCTCCACCAGCCATAAGTCATACCTTCCGATGGTCTATTTAGTTTCCAAATTTGTCACAAGATTGAATCTGGTGATTCTTGTTTTCTGAAGAATATCCATCACATCTTCCGCGATACCGTATTCCGTATCCTTGTCTCCTTTGATCACCGTACGAAGTTTCGGATTCGCGGTGCGTGCCTGGATAAGCATATCTGCAAGATTCTCTTTGGGAATCTCAATACTTCCCTTCAGTTCATTCTCCTTCCCAAACAGTCTGGCACGCAGTCTCTGCGAATCCAGTCCAAGAAAAATGCGCCCGTCCTCTGCAAGTGTCAACGTCATCACATCCGACTCGGGCAGTTTGAACTCCGAGTGGGACGACGGCAAAATGATCTCCACCTCCTCGGGTGGCTTGAACTGAGTGGTGAGCATGAAGAATGTCAACAGGAGGAACGCGACGTCCACCAGTGGCGTCATGTCGATCCTGATGCCTGCTCTGTGGGGTTTAAATTTTGGCATGGGACTGATCCCCCCGGTTAGTCAGTAGTCTTGGTGTTGAGGATCTGCACCACGTTATAGCTTGCTTCGTCAATCATGTAGGTGAAATTATCCACCTTCGTAACAAAGAAGTTATACGCCACGATTCCGATAATGGCAGCGAGCAGACCAAGAGCCGTGTTGATCAGCGCCTCTGAGATTCCGATCGAGAGTTCAATCGCATCGGGAGACCCGGCCTGCGCGAGAGCGGCGAACGCACGGATCATTCCGATCGTTGTTCCCAGAAGTCCTGCCATCGTTGCAATAGATGCGATGGTAGAGAGAGCCACGAGATTCCGCTCGAGGAGGGGCGTCTCAAGACTGGTTGCCTCTTCAATCGCTCTGGCCGTTTCGGCCATCTTCTTTTCAGAATCCAGCTTCTTATCCTGGACGATCGTCTTATATCGTTCCAGGCCGGTTCTAATAATACTGGCGGCAGAGCCCCGTTGGGCATCGCACGCCTTCATGGCATCATCGATGTTCCCCTTCATCAGGTTGGTCTGAACCGATTTGAGGAAGCTGGGAAGTGAGGCGCGACCATTCGCTTTCCGGAGGGAGAGCATCCGCTCGAATACGAGTGTGACGTTCAAAAGAGTCAAGGTGATAAGAAACGGCACAACGTAGCCGCCGGTGTACACTGTTCCTAAGAGGTTCTCTGGTACCTTGCGGTTTTCACCGTCTTTGAAATTCGCCGGGTTTCCGAGAACAAACCACCAGATTGAAAACGCAACTGCGGCGGTGATGAAAATGCTGATCCAGAGAAATGCGGACTGCTTCATGGATGCACTCCTTTAAATGAATTGGTTGTGAGTTGAACTTTTGATTTTAGATTTCTTTACGGGGTTTGCAGTTTAGAAACAGCCTCCTCGCGTGTCTCGGTTACGTCAAACACGAGAGTCAGTTTTGTAATGACAAAGATGTTGCTGATATTCTTGTTCACTCCGTTGATGACGACTTTCCCCTTATTCTTCGAATAAGTGGTATGTGCCTGCACCAAAACACCGATCGCAGTACTATTGAGATACGTAACTTTGCCTAAATCGATGATTAGTTTCTTGTTTCCTTGCTCTACAAAATCGGCGATGGCGCTTCGGAGTTCATCAGTTTCTTCTCCTCCTACCAGGGATCCCTTCACTTCAAGAACGCCAATCGTGCCGCTTTCCAAGGTTGAGCTTTTTAATGCCATGAGTTCTCCAGCAATGGTGTGATGGGGGTGGTAAGTTTATAGTCCAAACGTAATGCCAGACCTTTTTTACAACTGTGGATTCAATTCCAATCGCTTTCAGAGAAAGACGTTATAGAATTGCCTTTGCTACAGGATTTGTTTTTTGGAAGTTTCGAATGTCTTGCATAATGCAAGACAGGAATAGGAAATTCAAACCGTCATGGGGCAAATACTTGGTGGACAATATATTAAGATGGACTGCAAATTGCAAGACACATGGAGCTAAATTCGATGGTCTAGAGGTTGTATTTCTTGCGTTTTCGCCAAAGAGTAGTCGGATCAATCGCAAGGATCGACGCTGCTTCGTCCAAATCTTTGGCAAACCGAAGCACCTTTACAATATGCTGGCGTTCAATTTCTTCCAGCGATTGCGCGTGATGACCTGCTCTCAGGAATGTCTCAAACTCCTCCGGGAGATGAACCATATGAATGGTCTCTCCTTTGGAGAGGAGTACCGCGCGTTCAATAATATTTTCCAACTCTCTGACATTTCCTTTCCACGGATATTTGGTGATGGCAGAAAGCGCTTCCGTGCTTAACTCATTGTTTCCCCGTCCTTGTTTTTGCAGGAAATGCTGAACCAGAAGAGGGATGTCTTCAGTCCGCTCACGTAACGGAGGAAGTTTCAACCTCACTGCATTCAGTCGATAAAACAAATCTTCCCGGAATTTTCCTTCTTCAACCAACTGCTCGAGATTCTTATTGGTGGCGGTAATGACGCGAACGTCTACCTTGCGGGTTACACTCTCACCAACTTTCTCGAACTCCTTGCTCTGGAGAACCCGCAACAATTTCGCTTGCAAGCCCGGACTTACTTCTGCAATTTCGTCCATGAAAATCGTCCCGCCATTTGCATAGTCGAAACGTCCTTCCCGGTCCTTCACCGCACCCGTAAACGCACCTTTGACGTGCCCGAAAAGTTCACTCTCGAGAAGATTCTCCGCAAGAGCCGCACAATTTACCTGAACAAACGGGGCTTCCGCCCTTTCGCTCATTTTATGAATATGGCGCGCTAGTAGTTCTTTGCCGGTTCCGCTTTCTCCTTCCAGCAGTACGCTAATCGTGCTCGGCGCGATCTGTCCAGCCATGTCCAGCACCGATCGGACAGCTTCACTCCTCGTTACAATCTCACCCGAACCCCGATGTCTGCGGAGTTCCTCACGAAGCATGGCGACTTCGCTTTTGAGGCGATGATGATCATAGACCTTCTCCGCAAATCGCTTCAGGTCGTCAAACTCAAAAGGTTTCTGCAGGTAATCGAACGCACCTTTCTTCATTGCCTCAACAGCGGTTTCCACACTGCCGTGCGCCGTCATGAGAATGACCGTTGTCTCCGGGGAAAGCTTCTTCGTCTCCTTGAGAAGCTCCAGACCGTCAATGGGAGACATCTTCAGGTCATAAAAGCCTATGTCAAATCTCTGTTCGCGGAGCGCGTCTGCAGCCTTCACAGGGTCAGTAAACGCTGCCACCGAGAACCCAACGCTCTCGAGACAAATTTTAACGGTCTTCATGATATTAAGTTCGTCATCCACCAACAGAACCGATGCCCTGGTCACCATCATGCTCTCCCACTTTCGCTGAATAATGTCGACCGAAGTGGGAGGACAAAAGAAAAAGTGCTTCCTTTCCCAAGTTCGCTTTCCACCCAGATGGTACCGCCATAGGCCTGGACAATTTCTTTCGCAATGGCTAATCCAAGGCCAACACTTCCTGGAACAGTTGCACCCGTTTGTGACCGCACCTGCGCAAACTTATCGAAGACTTTTGGCACATCTTCTTCACGAATCCCGCACCCAGTGTCCCGTACATCTACCCGAATACCTCTGTCGGTCCAGGTGGCACGAATATCAACCGATCCGCCCGTGTCGGTATATTTCAGCGCATTATTCGCCAGGTTGGTAATCAACCATGACACCTGTTGCTCGTCTGCAAGAATCTTCGGCAGGTCCGCCTGAATGTTTGTGGTTACCTCAATCCCCTTTTCCTGGAATTGAAGCCGAAGCGGCTTCAGCGAAAAGTCGATGACCGATCGCATATCCAGCTCCACGTCGTGAAATTCCACCTTTCCTGATTCCAGCTTCGAGAGCTGCAACAACTCGCGCGCAAGCTTGGTCAATCTCTGACAATCCTCCTTCGCGGATTCAATCAATTCCCGTTGTCGCTCATTGAGAGGCCCGAGTAAGTCCTGATTAAGAATATCGATACTCATGTTGATCGAGGTGAGCGGCGTTCTGAATTCGTGGGATAGTGTCGCAATGAAGTCGGACTTCATACGATCCAATTCCTTAAATTGCGTCACGTCTTGGAGGAGCGTTACCACGCAGTATAATTTACCCTCCCCATCGTGAATTCTCGTTACCTTGGGCCGAAAGTAGAGATGCTGGTCATAATGCTCGAACAGCAAGTAACGAGCGGATGTCTCCTCTTCGGACCTCTCATCGGGTTTGAAAAGAGATGTTACTCGCTCATCACGTATCACACTTTCCACGGGAAGTCCGATTACGGCACTTTCGGAGCAACTGAATAGTTCGGCGATACGATGATTAATGTGGAGGATACGAGCGTCTGCACTCGTCACAATCACGCCGTCGGGAATGCTCTCGACAATCGCTTCGGACTTCCGTTTTTCCGAAATGATTTTCCCGATGTTCATTTGCTCGAATTGTTTGAGTCGCTCGGTCATCTTGTTAAACTCCCGACTCAAATCTCCGATCTCATCGTTCGATATGATGTCCGTCTTCAGATCCAGACGGCCTTCTCCCACCTGTTTTATCGTTTCTGTCAAATGCTCGGCTGGTTGAATAACCACTTTGATGAGCCACGCTGTTGCAATGATGCTGAGGATCAGGGAACCGATGGAGGCCATCATAACGCCGAGCGCAGTTTGATTCGAGAGTGAGTGGGTGCGAGCCTCAGAATTATACATTGCCTGTTGGTTCGCTGAAAACAGAGCGAAGCAGAGCTCCCGAAGATGATCGGAGACCGGTCTGATCACGTCGTAGTAGTATTTCTTCGCCGACTCGATGGCGCCTTGATTGATCCTTGCCGACATGGAATCGGCATGAGTCGCGTATTGGCGATAGACGACGAGGATTGTATCACTCACGGGCGCTGGGCGACTCGCGGTATGGCGCACTGCCTGGTCGTACCAAGAAAAGAACAGTTCCTTGTTTTCTTCAAACCCACCCCCAATAGATGCCTCTTCGCCTTCGCTGGCGGCAAGTAGCGCATTATCCTGGCGCAGAAGAGATTTCACCATGTTTTCCGCTGCGAGAACACTGTTATAGTTTTCGCTCAACATTCTCGCGACGGTGTTTCCCATCGCGTAAAAGTTATAGATGGACCAGAAACTTGCCGCAAGATTAAGGACAACGAGGAGAGTAAAGGTGCCGACTATTTTTGCACGTATGGTTTTGAACATACAGCGCTCACGGAATGAAATAATCCGAAACGACGGTGTTCAGGATTTCTGATTCAAACTAATTCCCGCCAATGAAACGAAGAACAATTGCGAGATGATCACTGTAGCCGCCCAGGTATTTGTTACCTCCGTATGAACGCAGCGGTGAACCTGCATACGCTCCTGTTGGTTCCAGCAACATGTCCCTTCGAAACACTTCTGCGCTTGAAAAATGCAAATCAGTGTCCTCCAGCAGCGTCGAGGATACCATGCCCTGGTCAATCATTTCCCATTTCCCCCGATAATTGTACGAGCCAGTAGAATCACCGAGAGTGACCATACAATTATAGAGCCATGTGGGATCATTCGAAATCGTCGTCCGATCCCCTGTTGCCCGGAGATATTGTGTCACGGAAACATCAGAGGGAGTATCGTTGAAATCCCCAACCAATATGATACGTGCGTTGTCGGATGCTTTTTTGATGGAATCGACTAATGCCCTGCACGTTTGCGCCGCCCGAATGCGGTTCGGTCGCGATTCTTCTTCTCCGCCAGATCGCGACGGCCAGTGGTTGCCGATAACGACGAATGGTCCAAACCCTGAGCTGAATTCCGTGAAAACAATATCGCGAGTCGGCCTGGTCGGCATTGGGACGGTTCGATATCCACTCTGCAACAGACTAACTGTCTCCGTATCGTACAGGAATGCAACATCAATGCCGCGACTATCCGGGGATTCGTGGTAAACAATGTCCAGGTGCAGGTCGGGCAGGTATTCACGAAGAAGATCTTCAAGGACATGCTTATGTTCGACCTCGCACACACCAAGGATATCAAGCCCCCGTTCAGCTTTTATCATCCGAATCACCGTTGCAAGATTTCTTAGCTTCTGTTGATAACGTTCTTCAGTCCATTGCTTTTTCCCTTCCGGTGTAAACTCGTCGTCCGAGCCCCATTCAGGATTCGGATCAGGATCATTCACCGTGTCGAAGAGGTTTTCGACATTCCACCATGCGATAACCAGGGACGATTGTGAGGAAACCTCTTGAGAGTGAAGTGGAATGATTGAGAAAACAAGGAAGCAGATAATGGCCGCTGAACGCTTCATAGTCATCAAAAACTCACTCCGATAAATGGTCCATGGGAAAAGGATCGATAATTCAGGTTCTTGTTGTTCATCGCCCATGTTTGAACTCGAAATCGGTATCCAAACAGCACTCCATTGAGGACCAGCCAGTTCTTCGCCCAGAGAGTTGTTTCGCCAACAGTTGCCGTGGAAAAACCTGCGCCCGTATTAAATCCTTCGAAGCTGTAGTGGAAAAACTCCGACACGCCGACCCGGAAGTCGAAGCGATTCCCTTGGGTGCGATATAAGAAACCAAGGCCAATTCCGGTGCTGGCAATGTTGAACGTCTCTTTTTCCGGACCAAGGGAACCCACGCGGGTGTAATTCACTCCCAGAGAGACAGGAACAGAAAACCCGCTTCCCTTCCCCAGCGGAAACGCGGTGCCTATTTCAAGCCCGAAGATCACGGTACTCTTTCTTGTCCCCGCAAGATCAAATGTCCCATATCCGAAATAGATGGAAAACAAATCTTGCCGTGCTGCAAGCATTGGCACCCAGGTGGAAAATCTGATCATGGTGCTGTCCGGCCGAGTATTCGAGCCAAGGGGTCGGAAGTCCGTCATCACCGCACCTCCGGTAAAATAACGCCCTCGATAGGTGGCAGTTTCTTCAGGATCAAAATATTGAGCAAGACCAATGGAATGGATACATACAACAAAGAGGAAAAGAATAGGTACTTTCCGGTGAGACTTCATTTTTTCTTTTCCGTTGCTAGCTGT
>QKGJ01000267.1 GCA_003251275.1 Ignavibacteria bacterium | reverse complement strand
ATTCGTTCTGGCAAGTAGTAGTATTGCAAACCGTAGTCGCTGTTCTTGAGATCAAGGAGTAAGTTCGTAATGAAAACGATTTGATGATCTCCCATAAGATCGCTGAATGCCATGATCGTCGAACCGCTGACTCCATAAAAGGTATCATACCCTGCATTGCCGTATATGATATCGGGGGAGAAATTCAGTTTGTATTTATTGATTCTGTAGTTGCCCTCAGCGTCAAGATTCTTGGAGATTTTGGGAAGGCCAACCAGGTTCGAATCGTTCGGAACGGTTTCGCCGGGGGTCTCAGAAAAAACATAATTACTGAAGTCTATTTCGATATTTTCTCCATATCGATTCTCCCCCTCTGCCTTGCGCTGTTCCATCAAAGAATCGGGTTCATCGGTCTTCTCTTCCGGAATGACTTCTGCGAATGTTGCAGGGGATGTTTTCCGCTGCTTCTGAAATTCTGTCATTTCCACTTCAGCGATCTTCAAATCTCTATCAAACGGATTTCGCATTACAAAGAGATCGAATCCGGCAAAATTCAACGAAGAAAATGCCAGCTTTGAACCATCTGCGGAAAGCGATAACTGGTACACGCCACTCAGCGAATTGGTTATTGGACGGATCGCACCAGACTCAAGGTTCATTTCGTATATGTTATTGATCCCGCTCTTGTCGGAAATGAAAAGCATCTTCTTTCCGTCGGGTGAAAGAACCGGGTCAGACTGTTCTGCTCCATCGGCGTCTGTCACCCGCGTGACCTTTTTTGAATCCAATCCCACTTTGTACACGCTGTTCGTGCTGAACTTCAGGGAAAGAACCGTTGACGAATCTCGCTTCCCCGACGAACCCCTGTCGGACACAAAATAGATTGCAGAGGCATCGGGTGTCCAACTCGGATCTGCGTCGCTGAAGATGTCATTCGTCAGGTTGGTGAGTTCCTTTGATTCCAAGTCATAAACGTATATATCCGATTGTCTGCTTGTATTGCCGACAAACGCGATCTTGTCTCCTTTCGGGGACCAATCGACCGAAAAAATTCCGTCCAGGCCAAATACCAGTTTCGTTTGGTCTTCGCTCTCTACGTCGATCAGAACAATCGCATCCTGCTCACCCGCTTTTGTCGCGACGGCAATCCTGCTTCCATCCGGCGACCAGGAAATTCCTGGGGTCAGCAAGTGCAACTCCTCGAAGTCGTTGGTAGTCTGCCCGTTTGCGAGCTTCTTGATGATTGTACCATCGATCGTGCTGACGAGGTATACATCAAAATAATCATCTCTGTTGGAGATAAACGCGATGCGATCACCCTGGGGCGAAATTGATGGACTCGTATTATAAAAGGAACCGTCTTTGCGATGGTCCGTAATACGCCGGGCATAATCAGCCGGCTCCTCGCGCTTCGCGAAGTCAGGCCAATACATCACTTTCTGGTCCTTTTGCCACCTTTCCGACAACTCATCAATACTGAGTCCGAGGGCACCTTTGAATCCCGCTTCCACACTTCGGGTACTCTTGATCCGATTCAGGATCTCCCCCACTTTTTCTTCCCCGTATTTTCTGGAAATGTACCACCACATCGATTGGCCGCCACGGTACGCAAAGTAGCCATATAATCCGCTGAGAGGAGGAAGAAACTCATGCACAGTGGCGTCCCTCAGAAACATGTCGGAGTTCGTGTCCCAGCGAAGAGCTTCATATTCCGCAAGCCCTTCATCGAACCAGTCCGGAAAACGGAGGGTAATATTGTTTGCGATAATCGATTGGATGGAGCCCCCAAAGAACATGTCATTGACAACGGCATGAACCAACTCGTGGTGAATCACATGTCTGAATTTCCGGAAATCCCCCTCAAACGGAACGACAATCCGATTCTTGAAAAGCTCCGTTACACCACCGATGCCTTCGTCAAGATATTGGTTGATGACGTTGGTTTGTTGAAAGTCGTTGTGCGAATTATAAATGACCCATGGAATTCTATTCACCAACTCGTAGCGGAAGGACTTGCGGATGGAAGTATAGGCGGACTCGGCCGCAACAGCGGCAAACTGAGCGAGGAATTCTCCTCCTTCGGTAAAGTAGATATCGAAGTGATCACTCTGGATATAGTAGTAATCGAACTTCGCGTATTGAACCTTGTTTTTCCCGAAGACAGGTCCGGTTTGCGCCACTGAGAGCGACGGAAGACACAGGAACACAATGCCCATGAAGAGCCGAAATGCAAGCCGTGCAGTCATAACCCCCTCAACAATTGATGCATGCATGAATCTGACAGTAGTCTAACGAAGTTCATATGGAAAAGCAATCGCCCTACCATTTACAATACGAACATGAAGTAAAAAGTTCCTTACATCAGTCGGCAAGGACAAAATCAATCTGTTTTTCAGCAGGATTGACGGTGCTGACACGAACCCGGACCTTATCCCCAAGACGAAACTGTCGACCCCGGGAACGGCCGCGCAAAAGGTATTGCTTTTCGTCAAAGACGTAATAGTCATCATCCATATTCCGGACACGTACCAATCCCTCTACCAGCAGGTCGTTGATTTCCACAAACATCCCGAACTCCGTTACTCCACCAATCACTCCATCAAATTCATCGCCGATATGTCGTTTCATGAACTCTGCCTGCATAACCTTCACAGAAGTTCGCTCTGCCTCAACCGCCACCTTTTCCCGGGCGGACGATTGCACACATATTTCCGGGATGCGTTCCATGAGCGAAGCGAAACGCGCGGGACTCACCTGCTGCTCGTATTCATGAAGAAGCCGGTGAATTATCAGATCGGGATATCGGCGTATAGGAGAGGTAAAGTGTGAGTAATGTTTGAACGCAAGGCCGTAGTGCCCAATGTTGCGCTCGGAGTAGACCGCTTTTGCCATCGAACGCAAGGCAACCTCGTTAATTAATGTTTCCACCTCACTCCCCTTGACTTTATCGAGAAGCTTTTGCAGCTCCATTGCTGAAACTCCATCCTTGGCGTTGAGAGAAAATCCAAAGCCTTTTACGAAGTTTGCAAGATCCTTCAACTTCTCTGGGTCCGGAACGTCATGCACACGATAAATAAACGGTCGCTGATCGCCCTCTTTTCGGGCTCGGCCTACGTGTCGCGCAACGGTCTTATTCGCCAGCAACATGCATTCCTCCACCAACCGATGTGCGTCGAGGCGTACTTTCTTCTTGATCTCCTTCGGGAGTCCATCGTCGTCAAAAACAAATTTTGCCTCGGGTGTATCGAAGTCGATGCTTCCCTTCTTTCTTCGCTTCTGGAGCTGCGTTTTGGAAAGTGCGAAGAGCGCCAGAAGCAGCTTTGCATGTTCACCCTTTTTGGCTCCGATAATAGATTGGACCTCATCGTACGTGAATCGTCGAGCGCTGTGGATGACGGATTTCCGTATTTGATAAGAGGAGACTGTACCTTTTTCATTCAGATCCATCAGAACACTGAAGGTTAACCTATCCACATCGGGGCGAAGGCTGCAGAGATCGTTTGACAGCCGTTCCGGCAACATCGGGATCACTTCATTCACCATGTACACGCTTGTCCCGCGTTTGAACGCCTCACGATCAAGGGCGCTTCCCTCCGACACATAGTGGCTCACATCGGCGATGTGGACACCGAGACGCTGCGTCCCGTCCGGGAGCTGTTCGAGAGAAAGGGCATCGTCAAAATCCTTCGCATCTTCAGGATCAATGGTTACCGTAGCGATATTCCGGTAATCGAGCCTGCCATCAAGATCGCGGGGGGTGATAGAAGCCGACAACGATTCCGCCGCTTGCTGTACTTCCCGGGGAAATGATTGCTGCAACCCAAAACTTCTTGCAACCCCGGTTACTTCCACGCGAGGATCACCTGATTCGCCAAGGACTTCCACGACTTCACCTTCCGGGTTCCGCTGGGGGTCATCCCACGGCAGAAGACGTACGATCACCTTATCACCGTGACCCGCCTTCAGCCTGTCGTCGGAATCATCCCCCACATAAATGTCGCGGGAGATGCGACTGTCATCGGGTACTACGAAGGTGTATCGACCATTGCGTTCCAAAGTGCCAACAACAGTGGAAAGAGATCGTTTGACAACCTTGACGATTTCTCCTTCCATATTCTCCTCAGCCCGTCTTCCGCGTTTCGCTCCTTTCACGAAGAGTGACACGCGCACGCGATCGCCATGAAAGGCCGTGCTCATGAACTTCGGAGGAATGTATACCTCCTCCGATGATCCATCAAGGCGAACATATCCGGTTCCGCGCCGCGTAACCTGCAAGATTCCCTCCAACGCTTTTGGTTTCTCTTTGGTCTTCCCCGAACGTCTCTCCGCAACATAGCGTACCTTTCCCTTTTCATCGGCGGCGATAACCCCACGGCGTTCCAATTCATCAATTTTTTGTCTTAATGCTTTATACTCATCTTGATTCTGGACCTTCAGTCTTTTGGCAAGTTGCTTAAGCCCAAAAACCTCGTCTGGATTTTCAGACAAGAGAGTGAGAATTTTTTTCTTAATTCCTGCGATGATGATTCTCCTATTGAGAAAACGGGCGTTGAAGAATTCCTCGACGCCCGCTGGTTAAAATGAAATTCGATAAAAGATGCGGCCCGAATTGACCGGTTGACCGCGACTGTATGTCGACGTTACTTCATCCGATTTATGTTCGAACTCAATCATGAAATTCTGGAGCGTCTCGCTGTTGAGCAAATCGCCAAGGGAGTAGAGGATACTGAGATTCGATTTGTCAATTGACTCAAAAATTCGCCCTCCCGCCTTCACAAGAAACTTGTATAGGGTAAGATTCACGTAGACTTCCGCCGATTGGCTGAACGACTCTCCCTGACCGTAGCGAAACTCCACTGCATTGATAAAATCGGTCTGGTCTCGGAGAAAGTCGGATACTTTTTGCGTGAAGAGAGACGACGCACTGGAAATTACCGCCGACGTTGCCGAAGAGCCTATATCCGCAACGGCGGCGTTTCGTTGTGACTGACTGGTTCCAAACGACCCGGTAAGAATATAAACGATCGCATCAGTTTGCACATCGCCGCTCTTGGGACAATCGGGACATCTTGATTGAGCCGTGCCGTACGTCTCATATTCTTCTCGATCAATGGTCATTCCCATTGAGAGTGAGGGTTTGCTTCGGGTCCCCGTGATATCCATGACAACCTTTACCTCTTCCGTTCGATTGTATGGCTCCGCCAACGATCTGGTCCCTTCATACGTTGCGGTGATTTTCAGTTCCGGGTTGAGGAAATCTCCAGTAAAAACAAGGTCGCCGCTTGCGTTAAATGTCTTATTAAGATAGGAGTAGCTTGCCTTGGGAATGGAAAGATTCCCGATCCACCTTCGTCCATCCTCCGTGATGGAAAACTTCCCAACGATCGTTGCAACAAGCTTCTCATCGGTTCGCGGATCGAACAGCATTTGGATTTCCGTATTACTCCCGGAAGCCTGGATATCAAGATCATAGCGAACATTATCCAGCAGCGTTTTTACCTTTGAATTCGACGAAAGGACTTTCGGGCCGGCGCGATAGGGATCGTCCGTTCCATAGTACGCGGAGACAATGGAAAGCCATTGTTTGTCCGTCTTTTCTGTAGTATCGATAACAACCACCGCGGGAAAATAATACTCCGATCGTCGCGTGGTAACCTCCTGGGTCGGCGGAAAAATCAGCGTGGAGTTGCTCACAAGAACGATCCCCTTGAGAACAGGTTGTTGAAAAGGGCCCGTGAACGACAAGCCCCCTTTGCCGATTTCGACAAAGAGGTTTCCGTACACAGAGAGGGACGATCTCTTCGTTTCCCTCTTGACAACAAGTACCTGACCGTTACCGACGAGACGAAAGTCGGATGGGGCAAGGTTCCGAAAGGAGAAATCCCCTTCAATATGAAATTCACCCTTCTTCTTGAAGATCGCGTTATCAGCCGCAGTATTGTACAATGTTGAGGAAACCACCTTGATTCGGTCGCGTGTCGGTTGAAATTCACCCTTGAAGGAATAGAAAATGTTGTTCGGCACGAACAAAAAAGTACAACTGTCAACAGAAATAAAGCCGCTGTAATCTGGTTCCTTCAGCGAACCGCGAAGTCGTAAATCACACTTCAACACCCCCTGCAAGTAGTCAAACGTGGGGAGGAGGGGATCCAGCAAGCTCATTTGAATGCCGTCCGAGACCACCGTAAGATTGATCGATTCTGGTTCAGTCTGTTCTACCCCGGGTTTGGGCTCGCCGCCGAGTCGAAGTGGAATGAATCCGGAGATCTTTAGCTGAGGGCGTTGTGTTACCACGTCGATGATATTGAACTCGGTTTCAAACCGATTCTCATGAAAATGAAAGTCTCCGTCAATTCTGCCGACGAGAAATTTCTTGAATCGCACCTCTTCTGAATGGACGGTAGCAGCATAGCGCGGGTCATCGATTGACCCACTGCCGAGAATATTGACGTCTGCCTTTCCCTCCAGAGCTTTTTGTCCCTGACGAAGATCGAGTTCGGGAAGAACAAACCGGAGCGCATCAAGATCAAGCTCTTTCCCCTCAATCGTTGCATCAAACTTTCCATCAATCCCCACAGACCCGTGTGCCCGGATGGACTGACCGTCCCGTCGCAGCACCAGGTCTTGCATCCGTACCCCCGCAGTGTTGAACGCTATTGATGCGCCACCGTCGGCCTCCCAACTGTAATCCTTGTACGCAACCCCGAGACTATTGAGCGTGAAGAGGACCTTGTTCTCATCCACGCGTGCCAGACCTTGGAGACGACTCGAAAAGTTATCGGCAAATGAGACGGCGCCACTGTAACTCGCATATTCCTGTTGATAGCTCATCGTCAAGCTCACGCTGTCGAGTCTGCTGCGATTGATGTACAGGGTCTTTGCATCGCCGGAAAGGTGGATCTCGACGTCGCGGAGAGGGTCATCGGGGCGGAGATCGCTGATAGTAATCGTTGCAGTCCCGTCATCGATGAGAATGCCGGCGTCGGCGTTTCCATAAAAAAAGTCATTGAGCTGCAAATCTCCCTGCAGTGCCAGCCGATCGTATCCCCCTTTCATCTCTCCCTTCAGCACTCCCTGTCCGTTAAACCTTCGATCGGAAGCAATCACCGAAACCGGCACCAGGTCTTTTAAAAAAAGGGAGAAACGGGCGTCAATGGATTTTTTCACAGCGTCCAGCGAGCGTCCCAAACGTTGAAGTTCCAAGCGATCAACGTTCCCGGCCAAGGTTGAGTCCAGTGCCATCAACTTCTTACCAAGCGCAATCCGTATGTTTTGTGTCTCGTAAGCAATCAGATCAGCCATATACTCGATATCGAAAAGGCCTTCAATAGAGAGGTCGGCGATATTCGACTCAAGAAGAATCCTCTTGTTCTGTGGGTTTCGCTGATCTAACGTGAGGTCTATTTCACCTGACGACAAACTATAGTTCCGATACCGCGCCGAGGCAAAACCAAGCTTGAAATTCCCGTTGAGTTTTTCCCATGTCAGGCTTGATCCGGATGCATTGATAGAAAAGGTCAAGTCGCTATTCTGGTCATCCCGATGCAGAAAGTCCTGGAGATTCAGATTTGCCACATCACCATTCACCTCGAACGAAGATTCGTTCGATCCCGGTTTGTGCAATGAGGCTCTGAGAGATGCTTTTGACCCTGCAAATTCTGTCGTAATTGTTGAAGTGATGGTCTGCTTCGACGCATCGATTGTTCCGCGAAGGATGTGCAGGGACCGATCGAAGATGCGGGATGAGTCCAGTGATAAATCGGCCTTCGATGCGAGCGTCTCCAACGAAATACCCTCGCCCTGGATCGATGCATTCCCGTTCAGGTTGCTCTTAAGATCCGCATTGTCAACGATCCGGGCGAGATTGATACCTTCAAATCGCAGGTCACCAAAATACCGGAGCGAGCTTGGGCCTCCCAGTGATAATGCAAGTCCTGAGGATTGGATGTTTCCGGCTTCCGTTTCAACCAGGAATTTTGTAACGAACTCGAGTGGCTTCCCCTCGAACTCCAGATTCAAAGTTGCAGGCCCTACCGGGCGGAGTTCAGGGATCCCAAACGACGGCATAAGGGCCGCAACATCTCTTCCGGAAATGAGGCTCTCCGTCATTTTCACTGTGAGAAAGAGATCATGTGGACGATGTAGGTTTCCGATCGATCCAGCAAGATGAACATTTGTCTTTCCGACGGCCAGGTTGAGTTTTCGCACAGACAGATCGCCAAACTCACCTATCCCCTCCAGATCAAGAGAAACAATCCCGTGCAAGAAATCCAATTCCTCGATAAACTTCTTTAGTTCATCCAGATCAATCAAGCTTTCCCTGATCCGCAGTGAGACCGGGCTGTGTTTCAATTGCTCCAGCTCAACTCCACCCAGCAGGTCGATATTCTTCATGGCGACATCAAGAAATAACTCAGAACGGCTGGTAGTAATGGCGAGATTTCGTACGCGAGCCTCGTCTTTCCCTATCGCCACTGTTCCGGAGAAGTCTCTTAGATGCAAATCGTTTTTCTGGCTATCGAATCGTAATGATTTGAATGTCAGTTCTTTGTTCTCTGGATCCAGCTTTGCCGCAAGGTCAAGAAAGAAATGCGTAAGGGTAAAAGAATGATAATTGATGAAGTGATCGCCGGTTTCATTTGCTGATCCATTCATCATGGCAACTGAGTCTATCAACGATACAGTTCCATCGTTCAAAGCAAGTCGATCGAACCTTAGGACCCAATTTGCAGGTTCGGAGGATGAAGAATCATCGGGCCTGGCCTTCTGCATGCGTTCAAAGTTCCACTGTCCATCGAACGAGCGAATCAGGTTTATGTGCGGCGACTCCAGTTGAAATGACCTCACTTGAATGGACTTTCCAGGGATTCCCCAGAGATTATAGCGAAGGTCAAGTCTTTTGCTGAGAATAAGCGGCGTCCCATCGACGATGACGGCAATGGAATCCACCGAGAAACCGGCAACCAGGTTTCCCCCCACTTCCCCAAGATAGATGTCAGCCTCAAGAAGCGAGTCAAGCTCATTGAGAGCAAACGCACGAACACGGTCACGGAAGAACTGTGTCTGCGTCACTCCCGCGACAAGGAGTATCAAACCGACTACACCAAGCCCGATATACGCGACTATTTTGAATAGTTTCTTCACGATGCTCTTTATCGAATCAAACGAGGAACGCTATTTTCGCCGTGGGCGGCGAGATGGTGTGACGGTGTAGGCCTGGAGAACCCTTTGGATTACTCTTGAAGTTGATCGCCCTTGACGAAGGGGAATGCGGCGGACGATCCCCCCCCCACTTCTTACAACGGCACTACCCACAATACTTTCGATTTTCCAGTCAGCACCCTTGACAAGAACATCAGGCCGCAACGCCTGGATCAAGCGGAGCGGAGTGTTCTCGTGGAAAAGGCAAACATAGTCAACCGACTGAAGCGCCGCCAGAACAATCGCCCTGTCACGATTTGGATTGATCGGGCGGTGGGGTCCTTTTATTTTGCGGATCGACGAATCTGTGTTCAAGCCGACAATCAGAACATCGCCCATCCGTTTGGCCTTTTCCAGGTATTCTACATGTCCTCGATGAAGAATATCGAACGTACCGTTGGTAAAAACTACTTTTTGTTTTTGTCTTCTCAGTCGTTCGCGAATCTTTGATAACGGCGCAAGGGCAACGATCTTCTTGTTCATGCACGCGCTGCAATTGTCTCAGAAGCACTGCCCTGCAGGGCCGCAGCCATCAGTTGGTCTCGCTCGATCGGTACGATGCCAACGAATCCGACAACAACTCCGGCCGCATAATTTGCGAGCGCCGCTGCCTCCCGCACCGAGGCACCTGATGCGAGAGCAAGGGTCATTGTTGCGATGACTGTATCGCCCGCCCCAGAAACGTCGTGAACTGCCTTGGCGACATTCCCAAAGTGTGATATCTCACCTGAGGATTCGAAGATTGACATCCCTTTGTCACCACGCGTAAGGAGTACCGTGTCGGCATCGAGTTGATCCCTCAATTTTGTTCCGGCGCGAACCACGTCGTCCAACGTCGCTAATCGTGTCCCCATTGCCTCCTCGACCTCCGCTCGATTTGGTTTAAAGACGGTGACGTTCTTGTATTCTAGAAAGTTCAGCACCTTCGGGTCAACTGTCACGACAACTCCATTCGCTCTCGCTAGGGTAATCGCCCCGTGGATCACTTTCTTCGTGAGCACCCCTTTATTGTAGTCTTCCAATATTATTGCATCAAGGGCTTGAATATTCTGCCGAAGAAAATCGAGGATTCTCTCTGCGATCGCATCGGAACACTGGTTCTTGGATTCGCTATCAACACGCACCACATGCTGATCGTGAGCAATAACCCGCGTCTTGATAGTGGTCGATCGTGAGCCATCAACGACGATTCCATCCTGACTCAGACCCTGTTCCCTCAATATTGAGGTGAGCTGATGTCCAGGGTGATCATCACCAACCAACCCAACAAGAAGCGGCATTCCACCAAGCGAGAGGACATTGTTGGCTACGTTTGCCGCTCCACCTAACCTTGTAGATTCGGAATTTACTTCTACAACAGGTACTGGTGCTTCCGGAGAGATTCTTCGTACTGCTCCCCAGAAGTACTGGTCGATCATCAAATCTCCGACGACCGCGACTTTTTTACTTGTAAACGATTGAAAGAGTTCCTGTACTCTTGATTTTGTAAGATTCACCCTAGGATCCTTGGATTATTCGAGTATACTTGCATCTAATCGAATATATGAATTAACCTGAGGAGGCGCAATGAGTTACGGCGTGCCGGGGGGAAGCGTTCCGATTATTTTCGAAGCCAAGGGCTTAATCGTTTTACGATCTCATCTACGGTGATTCCGACGCGAAAATCATCGGTCGGGATAATCATATCTGCCTGATTGTAGTACGGCTCACGTTCCTCAAAGAGGGCGGAAATGCGGGTAGTCAAGCTCTCAGGAGGGAGACGGTCTCCCCCCTCGTCACGAAGCATAGGGCGGTTTGTTTTGTTTTGTAGCCTGCGGAAAAGATGTTCTGGTGAAGTTCGAAGGTAGATGAGAATTCCACTCGACTTGATGATGGAGAAGTTCA
>QKGJ01000255.1 GCA_003251275.1 Ignavibacteria bacterium | reverse complement strand
GGACAACACGGAGGGGAAGCTCGGCGTCGTGTATCATCTTCATTCAACGAAATGGAACCACAAAATTGTCTTGAAGGTAGCGGTGACCACAGAAAAGCCCAATTGTCAATCAGTCGAGTCAGTATGGAAGACGGCCAACTGGCATGAGCGGGAGGCCTTCGATATGGTGGGAGTGATTTTTGACGGACATCCCGACTTGCGCAGGATTCTTCTTCCCGATGATTGGGAAGGGTATCCATTACGAAAAGATTATCAGCTGCCCGAGTTTTATCAAGGTATGAAGGTGCCGTATTGACTACCGCAACGGTGACAGCGACCGATGAAAGGAGCGGCCGGCCGGTGACAATCCCCGGCTTCGGGCGTCGACTGAAGGAGCAGGAGATGGTGATCAACATGGGCCCGCAGCATCCATCCACGCACGGCGTTCTCCGACTGGAATTGATTGTTGACGGAGAAATTGTGGTGGATATGATTCCGCACATCGGATATCTTCACCGGTGCTTTGAGAAGCATGCGGAACAGATGACGAATTACCAGCAGGTGATTCCGTACTGCGATCGGATGGATTACATCGCCGCAATGAATAACGACTTCGGCTACGTGGTCGCGTGCGAGAAGTTGCTGAACATCAAGGTGCCGGAGCGTGTCGAATACATACGCGTGATCATGGCCGAGCTGCAAAGAATCGCCAGCCATCTCCTTGCCATCGGAACATACGGGATGGATATCGGCGCGTTTACTCCTTTCCTCTACTGTTTGCGCGATCGCGAGAAGATACTTGATCTTTTTGAGACGACATGTGGTGCCAGGCTCCTTTACAATTACATGTGGATTGGCGGGCTTTCCCATGACATACCGGCGAATTTTCAGGAAAAAACCAGAAACTTCTGTCGGACATTCAGGTCAACCATCGCAGAGTTGAATGAGCTGCTTTCGTATAACAAGATTTTTATTGAGAGGACAGCGAATGTTGGTGTACTCCCGGCGGATGTAGCACTGAACTATGCCGTGAGTGGCCCCGTTTTGCGGGGGTCGGGTGTTCAGTGGGATTTGCGCCGGAATGATCCGTACTCCATTTATGATCGGTTCGAATTCGAGATTCCGATGGGCAAGGGTGAGATGGGGACTGTAGGGGATTGTTGGGATCGGTATATTGTCCGGGTTCGGGAGATGGAGCAATGTGTCCGCATCATCGAACAGGCGGTTGAGAAAATTCCTGAGGGAAATGTTCAATCGGCGGTGCCGAAAAGGATTCGGCCCGACGCGAATGAAGTGTACGTCCGGACGGAAGCTCCGAAAGGGGAGCTTGGCTACTACATCGTTGCGGACGGAACCACGAGCCCCTCCCGCGTGAAAGTGAAATCGCCTTGCTTCGTGAATCTTTCTGCATTGCCTGCCATGAGTAGAGGAGCGATGATCGCCGATGTTATAGCGATTTTGGGGAGCATCGACATAGTACTCGGGGAGGTAGACCGATAACATGAAAGAACTTCTTCAGCAACTTTTAGAAAATGAGATTTTGGTCTATGCCGCAATGGCGGTCGTACCACTCCTGTGGATCATTCCGTTCGCTTTGTTTGCGGTATGGTTGGAAAGGAAAGTCGCCGCACATATGCAGGATCGCCTCGGACCCATGCGCGTTGGGGGCTGGCATGGGTGGGCACAGACGATTGCCGATATTCTCAAACTGATTCAAAAAGAAGATACCGTTCCGACGGCCGCCGACAAGCGTCTCTATTTTCTCGCACCGTTTGTGGTTTTTGTCGGAGCATTTGCAGCGTATGCCGCGATTCCCTTCAGTGCTGCATATATCGGCGCGGAGATCAACGTCGGCCTGTTCTTCATCATCGCAATCTCTTCCCTCGCAGTTGTCGGGCTCCTGATGGCTGGCTGGTCATCCAACAACAAGTGGTCATTGTTCGGTGCGATGCGCTCCGCCGCACAGGTGGTGAGCTACGAAATTCCTGTTGCACTCTCACTGCTTCCGGTTGTTATGATTGCCGGAACGTTTGACCTCCAGCAGATCAACCACGCACAGACAGGATGGTTCTGGAACTGGTTTGCCTTTAAGTACTATGGCTTGATGCTGATCCCGTTGCTCATGTATTTTGTCGCATCGCTGGCGGAAGTAAATCGCACCCCTTTTGATATTCCCGAAGCCGAATCAGAGCTTGTTGCTGGTTACCACACAGAATACGCCGGGATGAAGTTTGCGTTGTTCTTCCTGGCAGAGTACGCCAACATGTTTGCGGTTGCGGCAATAGCAGCTACTCTGTTTCTTGGTGGATGGAACAGTCCATTTGGCGATCTTCTCAGCGGCCCGTTGTGGGGGGCGTTCTGGTTCTTATCAAAAGGTATGGCCGTTGTGTTCGTTCAGATCTGGCTCCGGTGGACCCTTCCACGGCTGCGAGTCGATCAGCTGATGTATGTGGGGTGGAAGGTGTTAATTCCTTTTTCGTTTGTGTTCATCATTGGCATCGGCTTCCTGATCATGTTGGATCGATAGCCGGGGTAACGCAGATTAGATGAGTATATATTTCAAAAATATCTTTCTGGGAATATGGACGGTCCTCGTCGGCATGAAGGTGACATTCCAGCATTTGTTCACTCCCGCAGTGACGATTCAATACCCGGACGTGAGATTGAAATTACCCGAGCGAGCCCGGAATAGGCTCTATGTGAACATGGATGATTGCATCGGTTGTGATCAGTGTTCAATGGCCTGTCCGGTGAATTGCATTACCATCGAGACCCTCAAGTCCACTTCCGATGTGGATCTTGGGCTGACGTCGGTCGGAACCAAGAAGCGGTTGTATGTCCCCCGCTTCGACATTGACATTGCGAAATGTTGCTACTGTGGGCTTTGCGTTTATCCGTGCCCGACAGAATGCATCAAAATGACGGACGTCTATGAATTCTCTGAGTTTGAACGGGACAATCTTATTTACCGGTAT
>QKGJ01000312.1 GCA_003251275.1 Ignavibacteria bacterium | reverse complement strand
CGAGACCCAGAGAATTAGCTTTCTCTCCCTGAAGGATGTGGATATGAGTCGAACACGCGTTACCGATGAAAACCTCGGCTATCGATGGGACCGGATTGTCACGTACGTGCGCGACCCGGGATACTTTGTCGTTATCGACGGGGTAAAGGCGCCGCGCAAGGATTATTTTACGTACACAAACTTCTGGCACGCACAGAATGTATACGCCCAGGGTCGGGACTATTTCGATGTTGCTACCGATTCTGTTCCTGGATACAAGTTTTCGCCACGGCAATCACTGCTTATTTATTTTCCTGAGAACGAGGAGAAGCAAATAGGACGGGAGCCAATCAGTCGCCATTCCCAAATGGAGCAAGCAGTCTATCAATCTGCGTCCAGCTCATACAACTCCGGGGACTATGAAACCTTTGTCACCGTGCTCTACCCGCACGATCGAAGTCTGAAAGCTGAGTCGTTAATTCCACAGTTCAAATTGCTGGAGACGTCCGTTCCGGGTAAGGCCATCGCTCTTGAAGTGACAAACGGGACGACCAAGAACTACATTTTTGTACGCCTGGACATGGAAATGGAGCTATCGCCGAAAGACATTCGACCCCGATACTTGTATGAATTGGGGAAAGTGTCATTTGCGGGATTCGAAACTGATGCGCCGTTCATGTATGCCACGGTGAACAAATCCTCCGTCAGCTACTCGGCTGCTGAGGTGCTGAAAGTGAAATATGGCGGCAAGATTCTGATGGAGGCGCTGCCCAATACCCATGGACTCCAGCCTGACGGATCACCCGATCGGATTGCATTCACCAAGTGGAGATATTGGGAAGACACCGTTCCCCTCAGGTAAGCGATAGCGGGCGCGAGGAGGACCAATTTAAAAACAAACAAGCACCATAGCTTTCTTATGGAATCTGGAAAGCAAATTCGAGCAAGCCGAATATGGAAACACAAACGGTGCGTCATCATTCCGTATGACCACGCCGCGTATTCCGGTCCCGTGCACGGGATTGAAGACGTGCGACGTTTGACTGAACGCATCGCCAAAACATCGGCGGACGCGATCTTGGTGAATCCCGGCAGCATGAAAGTAGTCGCTCCCGTTCTCGAAGGTCTTGGTGTGATCGCACGACTCGACGGTGGGTTTACAAAATTTTCCTCGGCCCCGAGTGACTACCGCACGATGTGTCCTGTCGAGAGTGCCGTGGCGCTTGGCGCCGATGCAGGCATCGTGTTCACTTTTGTCGGAACGGAAAATGAAACAAACTCGCTTGAACGTCTTGGTCGGACTGCAACTGATGCAGCCCGGCATGGGTTTCCGCTGATCGCTGAAATTCTCCCTCCGAGTTTGCTGAACAACCACTTTGGAAGCACGATGTTTGGAAGAACGGGAGGAGCCGAAGATGTATTTGCTGAAACTTTAAGTGTCGCCCGTATTGGCGCAGAAGCCGGTGCAGATATTATTAAGACGCGATATACGGGTAATGTTGGACAGTTCCGTGAAGTTGTGCGGCAATGCGGCGTTCCGGTGATTGTTGCGGGTGGACCGACCTTGACAGGGACGGATGAAGCGCTGCTCCAACTTGCGTTTGATTGTGTCCAGGCCGATGCCGCGGGCATTATCTTCGGGCGGAATGTCTGGCAACACCCGAAGATGGAACAGCTCATCGCTGCACTCTGTGCCGTTGTGCACGAAGAAGCATCTGTCTCGAGCGCTCTCAAACTCCTGCGATGATAACGACGGTTACCTTGAATCCGATGCTCGACAAAACTGTCTATGTTGACACGATTCAGCACGGCAAGGTTCATCGTGCGTCGAGGATGGAGATGGTAGTGGGAGGCAAGGGCGTGAATGTATCCCGGCAATTGACGCGCCTGGGAATGAAGACAACCGCAACAGGGTTTCTCGGAGGCGAGGTAGGAACGTTGATTGAAAAGCTGCTCGATGCCGAAGGCATCGCGTGCGACTTCGTTCGGGTTGCAAGTATGACGCGGGAAGGCGTCACGTACCGGGAGAAAAACGGCGTGGGGACGGCGGTGTTTGAGCCATCGGGCCCTATTACCTCTCACGAGGCGGAATTGTTATTGGAACGGGTGAGCCTGATGATGTCCCGGAGTGACTGGATCGTTTGCAGCGGCAGTTCACCTTCTCCCGAAACGGACAATACGTTTGCAGCAATCGTGAAGCTTACGGCTGAGCGATCGGTGAAAACAGTCCTTGATTCTTATGATCGAGTGTGCCTGAACGCTTCTCAGCATCGGCCCACCATCATCAAGATGAATAAAGGAGAGTACGAACGGACATTCGGAGGAAAACTACGAGACGCCAAAGATTATGATGCGGCCTGTGAACCGTTCCTCCGTCGGGGAACGACTCTCTGTGTTATTACCGACGGTCCGGGAGATGTCTACGCAGCCACAAACGCTAAGCGCTGGATGGTCACCCCGCCAGTTATCAGTTTGGTGAACGCAACGGGCAGTGGCGACAGCATGGTAGCGGGGATGCTTTACGCATTTACTCGCGGTTGGGATCCCAAACGGGCGTTGACGTTCGGTGTGGCTGCGGGCTCGTGCAATGCTCAAGTGTGGGCTGTAGCGAACTCATCGTTGGAAGAAATTATTCAAGTGGAAGCACAAGTACTGCTGAGGAATCTGAAATAGGATGCACGGAAAGGTATTCACATCACGCGATCGCATCCTAACGGCGATGCGCCGCGGCGTTCCCGACAGAGTTCCCGTGATGCCGGATATTTCCAATATGGTCCCCGCTCGACGCACTGGAAAACCATTCTGGGATATCTACCTCCACAATGACCCGCCGCTTGATGAAGCGTACCTGGACGCCGTCAAGTACTTTGGATTTGATGGCTGGTATATCTACGACAACGCAACGATGTTTGAGGAACCTGCCTGGACGCAAAAGGTTATTGAACATAATGATGAGGAACTCAAGGTTGAACGAT
>QKGJ01000396.1 GCA_003251275.1 Ignavibacteria bacterium | reverse complement strand
ATTCACATCGAAGGATTGTAAGACTACACGAATACTCCGCGAGACTTTTCCCCCCAAGCGTACGAAAACCACGTTGCAAAACCACTCTCACCAAACAGCGTCATGAGCGACCAGAGCAGCCAGAGAGCCACGACGAGCACGAGTACTTTCGGATAGTCGCGATCGAAAAGTTTTGAAAGTCCGAGACTGAGCACCGCAAGGTACCAGATGGTGAAGGGATTGAGGCGGGCAAGGGCAATGTGGTACTTGTTGCTGAAATCAAAATCGTGAAGAAACAACGCGGCGCTGGGGGTCGCGTGCAGGGAGTGAAACGAAACAATCAGGAACACCGTTACCACCACCTCAACAGTAAAAACCATGAGTGAAAGGCTGACGATTTCAGTGACCTTCATGTAGGGAGCGCGCGCATTCATCGCCGATCGTCCCACGAGCCAATAAAGAAGACTCAGTCCCGCCACAAAAAGAAGCGCAAGAGCGAAGAGAACAACAAAGCCTCCGATCTGTCCCATCACATAGATAACGATGCTTGGCGGCGATACGCCGTCCGCGCCCTCCGAAATGATCTCCTGTTGCTGCGGGCTGAGTGTCCCGAGTAGTTCGGTCAGTTGCTGACGGAGAGACGGGTCCTGGAAAGCAACCTGCAGGAGCACCATCGAGAGGAGGACCAGGATCACCACCGGCGTAAGCCAGTTCATGATGTTTGTTTTGGCGCTGGCAACCTCTTCGAACACTTGCGCTGGCCGGAAATACACGCCGAGGAGACGTCCGATCAACGTTGCAGGTGTATGTTCGGGTTGTACTTCGTCCTCCGCCATTCCTACGATCCCTTTTTCCGGCGGGCCGGGAGTTTCTTCCCCTGGCGCGCGTAGTCTGCCAGCTTCGCGTCGACAAGCGCATGAATGCTGCCGGGGGTAAACCGCCCGTTCTTTCCCAGCACTCCAGCAGGTTTTGCAGTGAGCAATGCAATCCCTTCATCGACAGTGTGCATGGGATAAATATGAAATCGCTTTTTCCGGACCGCTTCCACCACATCGTTGCGCAGGACAAGATCTTTCACATTCTGGTGCGGTATCAGCACACCCTGCGTTCCGGTCAATCCCCGTTCTTTGCAGACATCAAAAAATCCTTCCACTTTTTGATTCACCCCCCCGATGGGTTGCACCTCTCCATGCTGATTGATCGAACCGGTGACGGCAATATCCTGCCGAAGCGGCACCTCGCTCAGGCTTGAAAGAATCGCGAAGACCTCCGTTGCCGAAGCGCTATCACCATCGACACCGGAGTACGATTGCTCGAACGCGATGCTCGCGCTCAGCATGAGAACTTTGTGCTGCGCATACATCGAACGGAGATACCCGCCGAGAATCAAGACGCCCTTATTATGCACCGGGCCGCTCATGTCGGCTTCCCGCTCAATGTTGATGATCCCTGCATTGCCGACAGATGTCTTCACCGTGATCCTGGAAGGCTTCCCGAACTCGTACTCTCCCATTTGATACACCGAGAGTCCGTTCACCTGTCCCACCCTTGCCTCGGCGGTATCGATCATAATGGTCCCGTCCGTGATCATTGCCTGTATTTTTTGCTCCACAAGATTGAGCCGTTCGATCCGATCCTGAATTGCACATTGGACATGGTCCCGTGTAACGGATGATGCGTTTTCTTTCGACGCCCAATACGCGGCCTCACGTACCACATTCGCAATAACATTGAAGCGCGTCGAAAGCTTACGCTGATCACCCGATACGCGCACTCCGTGTTCGATTATTTCGGCAAGCGCTCCCGGCTCGAACGATGGCAACTTCTCCTCCGCACACACGGAGTGCACGAACGAAACGTAGCTGCCAATGGATTGATCATCAAGTTTCATTTCGACGTCGAAGTCGGCCCGGACACGGAAGATTTTCTTGAAGTCCTCGTCATGGTCATACAGCATGCTGTAGATCGAGGCGTCTCCGATGATGATGACCTTCACGTTGAAATTCATCGGCTCGGGTTTGAGACCGGATGACGCTCCGAAGATGCTGGACTCAGGAGGCTGAATTTCCGTCTGACCATTGCGCAAGACTCTTTTGAGAGTGGACCATACCCATGGTTCGATAGCGACGTCGATGATATTCAGGACAAGAAATCCGCCATCGGCTTTCAACAGCGATCCGGCTTTGATGTGGGTGAAATCCGTCTGCCAGCCCCCTTGCTTGTCCACATTCCGCTCGATTGTCCCGAAGAGATTCTTATACCTCGGGTTTGTTTCAATAATTACCGGTCGACCCTTTGTTTCGCTGTTATCAACAATAACATTGACATTGTACTCTGTGAAATCATCCTCTTCCCGGTTCACCTGTATCCCCAGCACCGACGGCGGTTGTTCATCTTTCGTCTGAAACCTTCCGATGTTGCTCAATACATCTTCTTCTACTTGATTGAAATAGTCGCGCACCTTCTCGGTCGTGTACTTCGAGCGCAGGTCATCCATCAACTCAAGGACGAGCGGGTTGATAATCTTCTGATTAAGGTCTTCAACCGATTTCTTCGCCTTCCGCTCGATGTTCCGCATTTCGCGCATCACCAATTCCATCTGTCCTTCGAGATTTGACTGGTCGGCTTCGAGGGCTTTTTGCTGCTCGGCGGTTATCTCGCCACTCTCCACCTTCGCATGGATTTGATCCAGCGTTGCGGGAGAACCGTCAATGACCGGGGCAATCTCCGGTCTCATCCCCGGACCGGATTGAATCTGAACAACTTCAAAGCCGCGCTCTTTCACCTTTCGTTCAAAATCCTTCAAGACGATCCGCTGGCGGCTCTGGAAATGTTCCAGCAAAGACTTCCGCTGTTCCTGGTATCGCCTGCTTTCGAAGGCGGAAGGAACCCCCTTCAACAACTCGGTCAGGAAGGTCTTCATGTCACTTTTCAAACGGCATCCCTGTCCTGCAGGGAGGGCAATCATACTCGGCGAATCGGGGTCACGAAAATTATGGACGTAGCATTTATCTGTCAGAGGAGCTTCCGTCTTTGCGAAATCGGCCAGGAGATGCTTTACGGCGGTCGTCCGCCCGGTTCCGTTCGCACCGGTGACAAAGATGTTGTACCCGAACTGTATCATTTCCATCCCGAAGCGAAGAGCTCTCAGGGCACGGTCTTGACCGATGATATGTGCCTCCCGCGCTCCATCCTCCGAGAGGATTCCTTCGATCGTTTTGAGGGGACAACGCCAGCGAAGTTGCGATGGTGAAAGCTCTTCAGGAAGTCTACTGGCAGGTAGCCGTTTGCGGGAAGTTATTTGAGTTTTTTTCTTTGATCCCATAGTCCTGTGAGTGAAGTTCGAAAATAGTGAACGGTACGTAAAGAAGAAACAGCCCGACGGCACCGAGAGTTGGCGCACGCCCGGGATACTCAATACTCTTTTCTGTTCGCGTAGAGATTCATCAACAAGCCCACCATCATCACGTTGGCGATGAGCGCTGAGCCACCGTAGCTGAGAAACGGCAGAGGCACTCCAATAACCGGGAGAAGACCAAGAGCCATTCCCACATTAATGAAGATGTGGGGCGCGAACACGCCCACGATTGCAATCGCGAGAAAGCTGGCAAATTTGTTCTTGACGATCGCTGCAACGTGAACTCCTCGCACAAGGAGCGCGGTAAAAAGAAAGAGGACCGCGCAGGCACCGAGAAAACCAAACTCCTCACCGGGAACACAAAAAATAAAATCAGTCCATTGTTCGGGAATGAAGTTCAATTGGGTTTGCGTCCCCTGCAGATATCCTTTTCCAAAGACTCCTCCCGACCCGATTGCTACCTTGGATTGCAGCACGTTGTATCCCGCTCCGCGCGGATCAGCGCTGCTCGGATCAAGAAAGGTCTGGATCCGTTTCTGTTGATACGGTTTCATTCCATCATAAATGAATTGGGATGAAACCCCCACCAACACAGTTACGGAAAACACCATGGCCGCAAGAACACGGTTTTGTTTTGTCAGATAAAGAAGCACCCCGAATACAAGGACCGCGATAAGAAACGGTGTTGTTCCAAACAGCGCTGCCAGCGCAACTGATGGTGGCGCAATCGCCGCGACAATAACGAAGTGGGACGCGCCACCCCAGAATAGAACGGGAAGAAACATTGCAAGATAGATAATGGCCGTTCCGGTGTCCGGCTGAAGCAGAATAAGGACCACGGGAAGGAGGACTATTCCCGAGGCAACGAGTAGGTGCTTCAATTGCTGGAGCGAGATGTCAGACCGGGAAAGATACGTCGCCAGCGCGAGTGCGGTTGTTAATTTGGCAAACTCGGATGGCTGCAGCCGTAACGGGCCAAGGTTGAACCAGCTCTGCGATCCGGAGACAGTGCGTCCAAGCAGCAACACTGAGACGAGCAGGAGAATGGTTGCAACGTATGACGGATAGGCAAGGAATTGGATCAATTTGAAAGGGCTGTATGCGATAATCAGCATGATTACCAATCCACCCCCAGCCCATATCATTTGTTTGAAGGCGATATCGGAAAGGCCAGCATCATACGTTGCGCTGTAAATGGACACCAGCCCCACAATCACCAGCGCGAGTGATGTGAAAAAGGTTTTTACATCAAAATGTTCTTTAAATTGACCGGCCATATCAGTTCCCGTCTCCGGGGAATTTCAGAGAATCTACAGGTGCAAGAGCAGTAATTGGCGTCAACGTCGTAACCGAATCCGTACGGGCAGGGCGCGGCGGCAGAACCGGAGCATCGAACCGCGTTATTCTTCCGAACAGATACTTCTCTATACACATCCCCGCAATGGGGGCGGCATAAGAACCGCCGTAACCGACGTTCTCAACGAGAACAGCGATCGCAATCTGCGGTTCATCAAACGGAGCAAACCCGATATACCACGCGTGCGACTTGCCATGTGGATTCTGGGCGGTGCCTGTTTTCCCTGCAGACTGGATTCCTCTCACACGCGCCAACCCGGCAGTCCCCCCAAGTTCTTCCACCACGCGGCGCATTCCTTCGCGGACCACGCGCCAGGTACCTGGACTGACATCGAAGTGTTTCGTTTCGTAGCGCAAGGTATCCATACGCATGAGGCCTTTCCGTTTTATTGCGGCGACCGCATGGGGTTGATAGTAAGTCCCCTGCATGGCAAGGGCGGTCGCATAGCAGGCCATTTGAATAGGCGATACTCCCAACTCTCCCTGACCGATTCCCAAGCTCGGGAGAAATCCCAGCGTCCAACCTTTGGCCCCATATCGCTTGTCCATCCACTGCGTCGTCGGAAGAAGTCCCGACGTCTCTTCGCCGATATCAACACCGGTATATTTGCCGAACCCGAACTTCGCTCCGTATTCTGCCCAGACGTCGATGCCGGTCTTCATCATCAGTTGATAGAAGTAGACGTTACATGATCGTTGAATGGCCTCCACCATATTCACTGTCCCGTGTACATGCTCATCGCCAAAGGTCTTGTTGCCGAAACGATAGGCGCCGGTACACGTTACCTGCCACGAAGGAGAAACGATTTTGCGTTCGAGAGCAGCCACGGCGAGAATCATCTTATACGTTGAACCTGGAGGGTAGCGTGTCAGTGTAGCACGATTGAACAGAGGTTTCGCCTCGTCGGAGTTTAAGGCTCTCCATATTTCCGGAGGCGTGACACCGCTGAATGCTTCGAGGGGGTAATCGGGCTTGCTGACCATCGCAAGCACGCCGCCGGTCCGTGTATCCAGCGCAACGAGTGCTCCTCGTTTGTCAGTGAAAAGAGACTCGGCTAAGGCCTGCAATTCAAAGTCCATTGTCAGCAGAAGGTCGTCCCCTTCGATCGGGGGTGTATCGTGTTTTCCCTGATCTAGGCTGCCAATCACCTGGCCGCGGACATTCACCACGCTCACCTCAGCTCCCTTTACTCCCCGCAGCACCGATTCATAGCTCGCCTCCAGGCCACTTGCACCAACGACGTCACCCTGCACGTACTCCTCCCCCAACGACTTCATTTGTAATTCCGAAATCTCTTTTGTATACCCGAGAATGTGCGATGCGTTCGCGCGGGTGGTGTAGTGCCTCTTCGATTCTGTTATGTAATCAACCCCCGGCAGACTGCCGCGCCGCTCTTCCAATGCCGAAAGAACGCCAAAGTCCACATCTCGAGCGATTTTCGCCGGGACAAAACGGGAGTGCTGTTCTCCCTTTCCAAGACGCTCGCTGATGAATTCCTGTTTGTATGCGAGGAGGGTCGCAAGGTAATTGATATTCCTTTTGTCGAATTCGAACGGCATGATCGTAACCGTGAATGCGGGGCGATTGTCAACCACCAGCCGCCCGGTGCGATCGTACATGTACCCGCGGACCGGGTCCCTTGGAATTGTGCGAAAGCTATTTTCTTCCGACTTCTTCCCATACCACTCCTGGTACAACACCTGAAGCTGTATCAGGCGACCGACGAAAAGAAGCATAACAATCCCGACGATGATATAGATCGCTCTTCGCTTCGAGTAGAGTTGTATTTCGTCGAGCCCGGCCATCTTCATCCATTTATCTGTTATGAAAGATACTTTCTCGCAAAACCAAACATCGGAATCAAGCCAAACACCGCGGTGTAGGCAGTGGTCGGAATGCCATAGCGAAAGATCGCTGCCCACCAGCCGATGCCGCTTCCCTGTAGCAGGATAAGAAAATAGACGACGTTATGCAGCGCGGAGGCAACAGCAATGAGCACAATGAGCTGATACCCTCCGAGGATCTGAAGCATTTTGTTCTCATTGTAGAAATACCCCGCGAAGAACCCTGCGACGGTTTTTGAGAATGCAGCGGCTCCGAGCATCCCATCCTGTCCGCTGAGGAGGTCTATCCCGAGTCCGAGAAGGAAACCGGCCGCAGTTGCCGCCGCCTGGCCTTCCCGTAAAGCCAGATACACAATCCAGAGGAGAAGAAAGTCCGGAACGATGTGCTGAATGGAGAGAGCCTGGCCGAGCACCGTTTGGAGGAAAAGAAAGAAGAGGGAGGCGAGAGAATAAAGAGTGATTCGTTTCATGGAGACGGGTTACGATCCCCCCGATTTCCGCTCGAGGGCAACGCGGGCAGAATCAGGTTGATAGCGAACCACAAACACCTCTTCAAGCCTGTGGAAATCGACGCCGGGAGTGATCACGATTGATTGAAAGAGTGACCCGGGCAAAACCTCCGTTGATCGTACAATGCCAATTTTTATGCCGGGGGGAAAGATCGTGCTGTATTCTGAAGTGATGATAACATCTCCCTCTTTCACTTCAAGTGTTTTTGCAACGTTCTTGAGAATCAAATCCGTTCCTCCTTCCCACACGGCAATTCCATCAATCCGATCGCGCTGCAAGCGTGCACTCGTTCGAAAATCACGATTCATCAAGATCTGGCCGATGGAATATTCCGGAGAAGTCGCCACCACTTTTCCCACCAGTCCTGCCGCCGTCACAATGGGCATCTGTTCATGTACACCCTGGCGTTCGCCAACATTCAGAGTAATGGTTTGACGCAATGATTCGAACTGTCGTCCAATCACGCTGGCCGCGGTATATTCGTACTCCGCTTTTTCCTTCATCAAAAGCATCTGCTGGAGACGGATGTTTTCCAACCGCGCCTCGCGCAGCCTGTTCACTTCATCGGAGAGGGAAAGATTCAACTCCCGAAGAACTTTATTTTCCCGCTGAAGGTTGAAATAGTTCGGGATGAAACTCAGCATATCCTGGGCAAAGGCAACGCTGGCAACCGTCATGGTCCTGATCGCCTTGATCTGGGCATTGTCATTCGTCGCAAGAAGGAGAACGGAGAGAGTGAGGCAGCAACCGAAGAGGAAGTATTCTTTGAACGTGGAGAGGTAATGAAGGAACATCCTCATGGGACCATCATCCTTAGTACCGTCTGCTCTTGATGAGCACCTTCGCGTAGTGGTTCAGATTCTCCATCACTTTCCCCGTCCCGCGCACCACGGCGGTAAGCGGGTCCTCCGATACGTGCACCGGAAGATTCGTTTCGAGACGGAGACGTTCATCGAGGCCTTTCAAGAGAGCGCCGCCGCCGCTGAGCATGACGCCGCGGTCGAGAATATCGGCGGCCAGCTCGGGGGGTGTTCGTTCCAGGGTTAGCTTGACGGCTTCGACAATTTGCGCCACCGGCTCGTTGAGACATTCACGAATCTCGGCCGAGCTTGCCTCAGTGGTTTTCGGAATGCCGTTCACCAGGTCGCGGCCCTTCACCCGGATGCTGATTTCTTCCTTTAACGGCATTGCGGACCCTACTTCACATTTGATCGCTTCCGCGGTTCGTTCACCAATGAGGATGTTGTGATTCTTCTTGAAGAACTGAATAATGGCGTTGTTCATTTCATCGCCCGCTATGCGTATGGATTCTTCATTCACGATTCCGGACAAAGCGATAACGGCGATCTCTGTTGTGCCGCCGCCGATATCGACAATCATGTTACCAACCGGTGCATCGACGTCAAGACCAACGCCGATCGCTGCGGCCATCGGTTCGGCGATCAAGTGCACCTCCTTGGCACCGGCGTGTTCCGCTGAATCACGCACCGCACGCTTCTCCACTTCCGTGACACCGCTCGGCACGCAAATGACGATGCGACGGCTCGGCATTCTGTTCGCATGAATCTTCTTAATGAATTCCCGCAGCATCCCCTCTGCAATTTCGAAATCCGCAATTACACCATCTTTCATGGGCCGGACGGTCCGGATATCGCGATGAGTTCTGCCCAGCATTTCCTGAGCCTCTTTGCCGATTGCAACGATCTTCTTCGTATTCCGATCAAACGCCACAATCGAAGGCTCATTCAGTACGATTCCCTTTCCCTTCATATGAATCAGGGTGTTCGCAGTTCCAAGATCAACGGCAAGGTCCGCCGAGAATAGATTCCAAAATCCCATCGAGTTTCCTAGTGTCTGAAGTGTCGTGTTCCTGTGAATATCATTGCAAGGTTGTGTTCATCCGCCGCGGCGATAACTTCCTGATCGCGGACAGAGCCCCCGGGTTGAATCACTGCGGTCGATCCTGCAGCGGCGACCTCAAGCAGTCCATCAGCAAAAGGAAAAAATGCGTCGGAGGCAACCGCCGTCCCCTTTGTTTCCAGACCCGCAGCCCGCGCTTTCATGGAAGCGATCCGGGCACTGTCAACCCTCGACATCTGCCCTGCACCGACGCCGACGGTACGATCAGAGAGCGCGTAAACGATCGCATTGGATTTCACATGTTTGGCGACGAGCCACGCAAAGCGCATCGACTTCATTTCCTGTTCCGTCGGCTCGCGACGCGAGACGACTTTGAACTGTTCTTCCCCAACCCCATCTGAAGTCTGGAGGAGAATGCCACCGGGAACACTCTTGATATCATGACCCAACCACTGTCGTGTTGTTGCGGAAGATCGAATCAACCGTCGGTCTTTCTTCTTGGCGAGAAACGCAAGAACATCGTCGGAAAAATCCGGAGCGATAATCAACTCAGTGAAAATCTCATTCATTGCTTCCGCTGTCTTGTGGTCAAGGCTCCGATTGACGGCGATGATTCCACCAAACGCAGACGCTCGATCTGTGGCAAGTGCCTTCGCATAAGCTTCTTCCAGCGTCTTTGCAGATGCAACCCCGCACGGATTCGTATGCTTGATGATGACAACCGTCGGTTCTTCAAACTCAGCCACTAACAAAGCCGCTGCACTCAGGTCTACTATATTATTGTAGGAAAGTTCCTTGCCGTGCAGTTTCGTAAAGAGCGAACCAAAGGTCCCGTAGAGTGCAGCTTGTTGGTGGGGGTTCTCTCCATAGCGGAGGTCCTGCTCCTTGGAAAGCTGTAAGGAAAAGCGGTCGGGAAACTCATCACCTTTGACTCGCCCGTCCAGATAGCGAGAAATCGCCGCATCATACGAGGAGGTGTGGCGAAAGACCTCCCGCGCAAGCGCAAAGCAGGTATCGGCACATAGGGTGCAGTCGTTCTCGTGCATTTCCTTGAGGATGGATTCATAACTGTCGGGATTGACAACAACCGCTTTATGTTTGAAATTTTTCGCCGCCGCCCGAAGCATGGTCGGACCGCCGATGTCGATTTGCTCCACCGCCTCGTCTATGGAAACACCCTCTTGCGCGATGGTTCGTTCAAACGGATAGAGATTCACTACAACAAGATCGATCGATGGAATATGATGCTCTTCCAGTTGACGGACATGTTCCTCATTATCAAGAACGCCGAGAAGTCCGCCGTGAATTTTTGGATGGAGAGTCTTTACACGGCCATTCAGGATTTCAGGGAACCCGGTTACATCGGAAACCTGGACGACATCGATACCCTGACCCTGCAGGACGGAAAAGGTACCGCCAGTGGAGACCAATTCCACATTCATCGAGCGAAGCTCACGGGCAAAATGAACGATACCGCGCTTATCCGAAACGCTCAGAAGTGCACGACGAATACGTGGCAACGATGACTCCTCAGAGGGGTTGAATAGCTACCTGGTGAGTTTTCTCATTCACGGTGATTCTTCCCTCCGCGAACAATTGAATTGCTTCAGGAAGCAATTGATGCTCTATTTCTAATACTTTTGTTGCAAGGGATTCTGGTGTTTCACCGTCAGCAACCGGAACTGTCCGCTGAAGGACAATCGGGCCATGGTCATACTCTTCGTCCACGAGGTGAACAGTCGCGCCCGATTCTTTCTCACCCGCCCGGATGACCGCTTCGTGGACATGCATCCCATACAATCCCTCACCTCCGTGGCGTGGGAGGAGCGCCGGGTGAATATTCAGAACTCGATCTCGGTAGCGCTCAATGATTCGCCGGTCAAGACGCTTCATGTATCCGGCCAACACAACCAACTCCGTCCCGAATTGAGAGAGAGTTGACAGCAATCTGTCGTTCAACTGGTCGTCGGAGGCACACTGCTTTTGACTGATATGAAACGATGGAATTGAATTCTGCTTTGCAATCTCAAGAATCCCGGCGCCGGAGTTATTGCTGATCACCGCGCAAATCCGTACGTCCGTAAGCGCACCCTGTTGCAACGACTCCAATATGGCCTGAAGGTTCGATCCTCTTCCGGACCCGAGGACAGCAACGTTCATGCTTCTCTTCTTTATATTGCACGGTTTTGAGTG
>QKGJ01000182.1 GCA_003251275.1 Ignavibacteria bacterium | reverse complement strand
ATTGCAAGCTCGCAAGCGACAGATACGTTCCGCTCGACAATGAACGTGCATCGAATTCGGCGCGATATCTTCTTGCAGTCTGCTGCTCGTTGACGAGCATAGGGACTTCCTGCCCGTTCATGGGTATCTCTGCATGAAGATGTGGATGGAACGTTGCGAAGGCACAACATCTCCTTCCGCTCGACAATGAACGTGCATCGAATTCGGCGCGATATCTTCTTGCAGTCTGCTGCTCGTTGACGAGCATAGGGATCTGTCGCTTGCGAGCTTGCAATGTTGTGCAGACGAGAAAGATGTCCGTGGCGAAATAGAACTGAATCCTCTTTGTCTCATTTGTTTGAGGGAGTTGGGAGCAGTCGCTACGAGAGGTGATTTCATCAATGTCGCTCGTAGTTCTCCAACCAAACCAATCATCAACGGCTTCGTAAGCTCGAAGCCGTTTCTCCTTCGTTTGAAGCTATGCCTACTGATTGCGTGTCGGCGCCATCTTTGGCGCGTGAATTATCCTCCCCAACTCATTGAGCCTACATTAATATGTGGGAAGAATTTCCTCGCCACAAACGTACAAGCGTTATGCTCCCCCATCAACATGTGGTGTACAGCGTACCTCAATAAACGTATTGTTGGAAGCGAACAACAATTCAAACGATAACGTTGAACAACGGCTTCACTATAGGAGAACCAGCATGAGTAAGAACAAAATACTCTCACTGCTCTCGTGCATCGCTCTGCACGCGTTTGCACACGCACAAATACAAACGGAAACGGTCGGCATTCCGATTTCCTCTATTCGCGAAGATGTAAGAGCAATCGGGATGGGGAAAACACAAATCGCCAACGGGACGCAGTTTAATGCAATGATGTACAATCCCGCGCTCCTCGCGAACACGCGGTCGAGTTTCGACTTGCCGAGCATTCAAACGAGCTTGCCGTCGGAATCATTTTCAGCGGTGTCATTTCTGGCAGACAACCTGAGTCAGTTTACAAAAGGCACGTTCGTTAAAGACATCAACGGCGGTGTAGCCGATTATCGTGCGGCGCAGACAGACGATGCCCGACTCGCAGCGCTGAGGAGAATCCAAAGTGGCTTGCGCTTTATCAGCGACCTGCAGGACAAGGTCGGCGGAACGACGGATGACCCAAAAGTTCATGGATTGAGTGCAGCTGTGAGTTTTCAAGGGCAGGTTGGCAACTTCGGCTTTGCGGTGTATGGCGTCGGCCAGACTGCATTCACAGTCTACTCCAGTCAAGCTGTTTCCGCGCTGGCAAAGGTGAACATTCCCCAGGGAACAGAAGATATCACTGTTGAAACGCTCGCTGAGCTCGCCGCCGCGGCAGATGCGCTTCTGAATCCGGACGGGACACCGAAAGACGGGGCCGCTCCGACAGCTCTTGCCGTTTCATATAGTGACCTCGTTGTTGCGACTGGCTACGGCGACCAGCTGACTGACGAACTTAGTCTCGGTGGAAACCTCAAACTGGTTACCCGTAGCTTTTCATCGAAGCTCATTGAGCCAGGCAACTATAACAAGATTTGGAAAGAACTCAGGGAGGATTTTGAGAATTCTGTCACGGGGTTGACAGTCGATGTGGGTGCTATGTACAAGTTCAAGAAAGCTGGAACGCAGATTGGTGCGTCAATACAGAACATCATCCCAGTGGGCAGAGTCTCATCCAAATTGAGCTGGACGAACTACAGCGTTGATGAAAATGGCAACGCTGCTGAGCAAATCGTCACCACTCCTTTTGAGTTGGAGTTGCCGCTGATCGTCAATATCGGTGCAACACATCCCATGAACGAGAATTGGGACATTTCGCTCGACGTAACCGACCTTGCATCGCAAGACGAGAAGTATGAAGAGTATGTCGAGCGCCTCAGAGTTGGAACAGAGTACCGTTTGCAGACAACCGGCTGGTTTGGCGCCGCATTTCGCGGGGGCCTTGCCGACAAACGCCCGACAGTCGGACTCGGGCTTCATTTCGGACGATCATTTCAAATAGATGCAGCGTATGCGTACGACAACTATGTTGAGGCGAACTCCTACTTCGCACAGATACGGTTTGGATGGTGAGTACCGGAGCGGTTCGCCGAAAGGCTCACATCCTTTGACGGTTCACGACAGTACTCCGTCAAACAATGGCACCGCACAAAACAAACATCAACAGTCAACCTACTAACAACATAAAGTGATACAACCATGAAGACAAAACTTTTCTTCCTCGTGCTGCTCACCACATCGGTGAGCACATCATTTGCCCAAGTCACCTTCGGAGGAGGCGCGCATTCGGGGCTCGCATTTACGTCTTTCCCGCAGCCGCTCACCGATTACTACGGAACAGGCTTTGGCTTCGGGGCGCACGGAGACCTGAACATCATTCCTGAGCTTGCTTTACGTTTGAACGTCGACTATAACACGTTCACCTCAGACAAGGACAAGTTGAAGGCACGCTTCAATCTCGTGGATGCTGTACAGCTTACGGGCGCGAACGTCACCATCTTCGGCCTAACCGCAAATGTCCATGGCAAATTGCCCACAAGCTCCATTGTGAAGCCTTACGGTATCCTCGGCCTCGGTTTACAAATACTCAGCCAAAGCGATCTGCGTGCCACATTCAATGGACAGGATGCGGGCACTTTACAAGGTGCGCCAACAACAACGAATTTCGGAGTGAACTTTGGCTCAGGACTTGAATTCGGACTTGGTCGAAGAACGAACTTGTTCATCGAGGCAAAGTACGCCCTCTTTTTCGACTCGGGTGGAACATCGTCGTACATTCCTGTTACGATCGGGGTATCGTTCTGATTATGGATGGGCTCCACCCATATCTTTGGTTGGAGTCCCATCGTCCATAAGAACGGTATCAACTAGCTCCAAGGGCAAAAATGAGGTTCAACAAAGGGAAACAAACCATGAAAAGATATTTGGTCATGTCAGCTGTAACGTTATCGCTGTTGGCGTGCACATCACGAGGACTTTCACAGCATTGGTCGCTTGGAGGGAATACCGGTTTGTCCCTCCTCAGCGGATCTGCAGGTTTTCAGATTTCACCGACAGTGGAGATGCGTTTCAATCAACATATCGCAGTCGGCTCTGAATTCAGCATCAACACACACTATGGCGCGCCGATAATCTGGCATCCCTATTTCAAATACCGTATTGCCATTCGTAACTCGCGATTAGACCCCTACGCGAGTGTCGGACCGCTATTGGCATTCAACGTTCCGGGCGGTCCCTGTTTTGGATTTCTCTTCGGAGGAGGTCTCAACATCCCTATAGCAAACCGATTGTCCATTGTTCCAAGTTTTGTTGCCGGACCGATCTTCGGTGTTGGAGGTGGGGTACGTCCCCTTGTTCTAACTGGATGGTACTGGGGGTATTTTACATACGGAATGACTACGTATACGGTCCCCAGCACAACGGTTTTTGCTTTCTCATTGCGGGGAGGCATTCGCTACGAGCTATGACTGGCTGAATGGGGTCGGTGTAATTGCAGCCTGAGGATCTGAAATTGGTGAGTGCGGAATCTAGTGGAGCAACTTTCTCGCAAGAAAGTAGTTTGGATCGTGCCCAATTTCCACGAGCTTGCATGGGCCGGTGCACATCAATTCAACCAGACCAGCGTGCTGGACATGATTCTCCGTTCTATCGAGGAAAGTTCGGTGATCCTGATTGGTGAAACAAGACCTGCTTCCTATGATCGTTTGGTTCAATCAAAGCCACAGCCTGATTGGCAGGTGTACGATCAGAACCAAAACAAGAAGGCCGTATTTCAACAGTTCAAGGTTGCACAATCAGGCCGACTCCGCATTGTGCGACGGTACCGCGAGCACCCCTCTCCGCTGGTTCGTGATAATGTGTTGGAGTGGAGAACCGGACGGCTTGATGCAGTTTTAAACGGTGATTTCAATCTCATCGGGGGGATTTGATGAATTCTTCAACCCGCTTCTCTCTCGCGATTTCCGTTTCGAAAGACTTGAGCCATGGCGGAAATACCTCTTGACAGGGATGTGACCTCAGGTATTCTTGCCGACTCATTACCCAATGCACTTCCAAAATGGCGTGGAGTCAAATACGTCACTCGCGGCGAAAGCATGACCTACCAAAAGGCCGCAAAGCCAATCGCAGATGCTTGTTTGCCTCATGTTTCGATAGCGCCAGATCCTAGGAACCATCACTAGCCCTTTTCAGTTTGGAGATTATCCATAACAGAATCTGGTCGCTGCTTTAGCGGCAATTTCGCTGCCCAAGTGACTCTTTCAAAGAGCGCTGGTAGTCTTTCCTTCAGTCCCTCCATATAGGTGTATATCACCGGCACGAGCACAAGTGTTAGCAGCGTTGAGCTAAGGAGTCCACCGATGATAACCACGGCCATGCTCTGCCGCATCTCGGAGCCTGCACCGAAGGCGAGGGCGAGCGGCAGCATCCCGAATATCATTGTTGCTGTGGTCATGATGATTGGCCGGAGTCGCGTCTTCCCTGATTCGAGCAGCGCATCACGCATTGCCAGCCCGCGAGAGCGAAGAGTATTTGCAAAGTCGACAAGAAGGATCGCGTTCTTTGTTACAAGGCCCATGAGCATGATGATTCCAATCATGCTGAACATACTGAGGGTCATCCCCGTCATTGCCAGCGAACCGAGCGCACCCACCAGTGCAACGGGGAGTGAGAACATAATCGTCAACGGATGGATGTACGATTCAAACAAACTCACCATAATCATGTAGACAAATAAGATGGCCAGCGTGAGAGCAATGGACATGTCGCTGAACATATCCCGCATGTTTTCAGCATCTCCGCCAAAGAACACCCGGACACCATTCGGTATACCTTGTTCGGATACCGCCTTCTCGACCGCTGCAGTGACCTGCCCGAGCGCGACTTCGCCTGAAAGATTCGCCGCAACGGTCACAAGGCGCTCTCGATCTTTCCGCTGAATCTCTGACGGACCAACACCGTGATGAATGTTGGCAACCTGGCTGAGCTGAACTGACTTTCCATAGTGGTTCAGGAGAGTCACTCGCGAAACGTCTTCAACCCGTGAGCGATTGGATTTCTTCAACACGACGCGAGTATCGAATTCTGCATCGCCATCCTTATACTGCGTCACGATATCTCCTTCAAGCGCGGTACGAACCGCGAGTCCAACCTCCGCAAGAGTTAAGCCCATCTTGGCTGTTTTTTCGCGGTCGACTTCGATCTTGATCTCGGGCTTCCCTTCTTCCCACGAGCTCACCACGTCCACTGTCCCTTCCGTATTGGAGATAATATTTGCCACCTGGCCTGCAAATCCTGTCACTTCAGTCAGGTCGCTTCCAATGATCTCCACCTGCAATGGTGCGACGTTCGCGCTTCCCCACATGCTGATGGTCGAAAAGCTAGTCTTCAGACCGGGTATTCCCGTCACCTCCTTTTGGAGCAACGCCATGATATCGCTTGTCGAACGTTTCCGCGCAGACTTGTCCACGAGTTTAATCTGCACCTGTCCGAGATTGGCCTGTTCTGCGTTCTTCCATTGGGTCTGTTGCTTGCCTATGGTGGAAAGGTAACGCTCGACTTCCGGTATTCCTGCAATAATATTCTCTACCCGTTTGATGGTCTTGTCGGTTTTTTCAATCGTCGTCCCGAGGGGCAAGTCAATGTTCACAGCAAACTCACCCCTATCAGAATCGGTCATGAACTCAGACCCGATCAATCCAAGCGGCACGAGCGAGATGCTGAAGATCAGCAGCCCTGAGGTTACTGCAATAATAGTCTTTCGATGATCGAGGGACCATGCGAGAAGGTTACTGTACCGTTCGGAAAGACGATCTTGCCACACCTCGAATGCATGAATAAACCTCCCGATCCATGACTCACGTGCATGAACGACGAGGCGCGACCATTTCGACGCAAGCATCGGTGTTAACGTAAAGGAGACAAACAGCGAGAGAAGTGTTGCAACCACAATCGTGATACCGAACTCACTGAAAATTCTTCCGACGAGCCCACCGACCATCGATATTGGGAGGAACACAACGACGTCGACAAGGGTAATCGCGATTGCGGCAAATCCGATTTCAGAACGGCCCTCGACAGCAGCTTTGACAGGATCTTCTCCCTTTTGAAGATGGCGGTGGATGTTCTCCAGAACAACGATCGAGTCATCCACGAGGATACCTATCACAAGAGCAAGCGCCATCAGTGACATCAGATTGAGTGTGTAGCCAAACAGGTACATGAAGAAGAACGTGGTAACAAGAGATGTCGGAATGGCAAGCAAAACAATAAGTGAATTCCTGAAGCTGTGAAGAAATAAGAACAACACTGCCGCCACCATGATGATTGCGAGAAAAAGGTCACGTTGTACTTCTGATAGTGAATGGCGGGTGAAATCTGTGATATCTTGCGCCACAGTGAATCGTATACTTCCGCCATATTTCCCCTCCATTCCTCTCATCGTCGCGCGCACACGGTCGCTGGTCTTCACCGAATTAGCATCCGACTGTTTTTGAATCACTAGAGCGATGGCATCCTCGCCGTTCAGGCGGCTCAGTGTATAGTTTTCCTTGTACGTATCCTGAACATCTGCGATATCCTTCAGGTATATAATCCCCCGGGGGTTCGACAGCACAACCATATTTCGTATTTCATCAATACTCTTGAATTTGCCTGTGAGCCGAACGATATATTGGTTCAGGCGTTCATCAATCTTACCAGTCGGAAAGTCGAGGTTCTCCCGGCCTAACGCCTGTGATACCTGAAGGATGGATATTCCGTATGCCTGGAGTTTGTCGTTATCCACCTCAACGCGAATCTCCCGTTCCTGCCCGCCAACGATACTCACCGCGGAGACCCCCTCTACCTGCTCCAGTTCTGTCTTCACTTTATCCTTTGTGAACTGGTAAAGCGCACGTGGCTCCATCTCACCGGTGAGTGAGACGCGAAGAATCGGAAACGCATTCAGATCAGATTTGGTAATTCTTGGTATCTCTGCGTCTTTCGGGAGCTTCGATCGTATCTGCTCCACCTTTCGCTGAACTTCGTTCGTCACCACATCAACGTCGGCAGAAAATTCGAATTGTGCGAGAACAACTGAAACGCCTTCGTAGGAGTACGAACGCACATTGTCCAGACCACTAACCCCGCTAACGGCCTCTTCGATTTCCTTGGAGACCTGTGATTCTACTTCTTTCGGCCCAGCCCCTGGATACACTGTCACGATAGAAACCATCGGCCAGTCCATTTTAGGAAGAAGGTCTACGCCCATGCGCGAGTATCCCAGAATTCCAAGCACTGCCAGGGCAACAAATATCATTGTCATAAATGCGGGGCGTCGTATTGCAAGTTCGGTGAGTTTCATGTTCGTTTCACATTGTTCTGTTATTGGTCTTTTCTTAGTGAGTTATATTTGGTAGCGCACCACAGTGCCATCTTTCAGTTTCTTCTGACCGAAGGAAATAACAAGGTCGCCGACATTGAGTCCATCGACGACCTGAAGCATGTCGTTTGAGCGGACACCAAGCTCCACGCTACGGAGCCGTGCGATATCTCCATCTGCGACATAGACTGTTGCAGTGTTCCCCTCTTCGCTTACGAGCGCTTCCTTGGAGACAGCAACGGCATCCGGTACTTCGGCCACTTTGATGACTACGCGACCGAACATGCCAACCTTTAGAATGTTCCCCGTACCGGGTTTCACCCTTACCTCGACAGCGTACGTGTGTCCGGTTGGTGTTTCGGTTTTCGAACTCATGCTGAATACCGTTCCGTCAAAAACCTTTTGCGGGGCTGTATCAATCCGAAGCGTTGCTTCCTGGTTCACCTGAACGTTCCCGATCTCCTCTTCCGGGATGCTGAGCTTCACCTTGATGCTACTCATGTCAACAATGTTCGCAACAACCTTCCCTCGTGATACCATTTCACCAATTTCAACCCCCTTGGACGCCACATAACCTGCGATCGGGGATTTGATTCTGGTGTCCTCCAATTCGCGTTGCGCAAAACGCAGATCCACCTCTGCCGATCGACAGGCAGCCTCCGCCGAACGATAGCCGAGTCGATACGCTTCAAACTCCGCATCGGAAATGTCATCATTTGAACGCAATTGTTCCGCACGCTGGAAGTCTCTTTGGGATTTCTTGTAGCTTGTCTCAGCGGCGATCAGCTGGGCCTTTGCCCGATCGACGGCAATTGACTTGAGTTCGTCATCCACAAGGGCAAGTAGTTGATTAGCCTTGACGAAATCGCCAACATTCACCATCACGTGGGTGATTCGTCCTGAGGCTTCAGAGCTCACATCTACATCTTTCCAGGCAGCGATCGTCCCGACCGCAGAGATTTCGTTACTGATCGGGGACGTTCCGACACGCGTGACCTCCACCGCCACTGGTGCCACGGCGAGCGCCGTATCATCGGCCTGCCCCTTATTTGTGAGGTTAAAGAGAATTGCCACTGCAAGTGCGACAGAGACAGCTCCTACAATGAGCCAGAGTTTTCTTGAGCGTTTCATGACTATTTTTCCTGTTGGGTTGTTTTGTGTTGAATTGTCTTTCATCTCTTGCACTTATTGCCGGGTGATTGTTCCCCTGGATCTCGCCAGTTCTACTCCGGCGATATAGCTATCGTACAGTGCAATTATGTAATTGGTCTTGGCGGACGTGTATGCAGTTTGTACATCGATCAGATCTACGTTGGACGCAACACCGAGATCGTATCGGCGGGAAACGGAGGCCAGAACGTCTTCGGCCTGTTTCAAACCTGCACGGGCGATTTCGATACGCTTCTCACTCGACGTAACTGCCAGGTCAGCATTCCGAGCCTGCAGAAGGAGAATCCTTCGATACGATTCTGTTTGCTCAGTCGCACGCTGCAAATCAGCCTTTGACCCTTCCAGCCGGGCATAGTCGCCAAATCCGTTGAAGAGAGGAAAACTGAAATTGAGCGAGATGATCCACGGCTTGATGCCATCTAGGCTGATGGAGTTGTTTTGTTCCCAACCATATTGGAACGCCAGGTTAACGCTCGGTTTGAAGGCAGTCCAAGCATTGCTCACATTGATATCTGCAAGGCGGAGATTTGTCTCTATTTTTTTCATCGACGGATGTAACTCGAGGAATGAATCATCCAACGATGAGTGATCAGGCATCATCTGCGTTGATGCGAGAAGCACCGGCGAACCAGTCTTTTGCAGTGCGCTGATTCCCGGTTCCTGGGAAGATTCTTTCTCAAGTATATACTTGGCATCGAGATCGACCCCCATCACTTCGTTCAACTGCAGGCGCGCCATAGCCAGACCATTCTCTGCGTTCACGATATTTCCCTCGTCGGCAGCAAGCTGAACTTCCCAGCGCACGACATCCGTGTTTGTCCTATTCCCAAGCTCCTTTTGACGATTCGTGAGATCAAGCCAACGTTTCGTTCGTTCTGCAGATTCCTTCGCCAGCACAACAAGTTCCTCTGCCTTCAGCACAGAAAAGTAGGATGACCGTACTCGAGCAATGACATTCTGTTCAGTTTCTTCATATTCGTATTCGGTTCTCTCTTGCACCGCGTTCGCAGCTTGCAGTCCAACCACCTCCGCACCTCCGTTGTATATCGGTTGAAGAACCGTGAATCCAGTTGAATACGTATCGCGGTAAACAAACGGTCGGATATCTGCAAGTGCGGATTGGGGAATCCCGACCTGTCCCGCGGCTTGTTTGATGAATTCTATCGATGCATTTCCTCGTTGCTCGGTCAACGGATCGATGCGTGTGATGTTTGAATGGACTTCTACTTTCGGCAGGAACCTGGAAATGGCGGTACGTTTTTCCCAGCCCGCCGCCTCGAGTCCATGTCCAGCTGCACGAAGAGAATGATTCTGATTAAGGGCAAAATTCTCTGCGCCCGACAATGTTAACTTCTCCTGTCCTGAAACGTGGCTTACCACTAGGAACATCAGGACTATTATGATTACGCGTGTCATGTTTCTTCTTTCTCTCGGTTGGTCTGTTGTTGATTCATTGCTTTTTCAAACTCCAGTCTTCCCTTCTGAGTCATCATGCCTTCCATAAGAAGCATATTTCCCTTCTGCATGGTCTCCTCGAGATTAATGTTCAACGCCTTCTCCCAGTAGGCGTCCTGCCTGTCCATCTGCCGCATCAGACCATTACAGTTCGACCAGAACATGACCGCTGCCTGTATCGGAACAACATCCTTCTCGAAAAGTCCTTCATCTATCGCCTCCTGGATTGTACTGACGACCACACCCCAGATCTTCTGGTCTGCGAGAGCGCACAGCTCGCTCATCTCGGGGCTTACCTGTGAATGCAACTGGGAGTTTTCAAGGAAGTAGTACATCTGGAAGTAATGGCGGTATTGGTTGAAGTACGCAAGGTACGCCTCCCCCATATTCCAGACCCTTTTCACGCTGGGTTCACCGGTGGAAGCTGCCGCTTTGAGCATTTCATAGAGATGTTCGCCCCCTCTCATTGTTACCGCCAAGTAGAGGTCTTCCTTGCTCTTGTAGTAGAGGTACAGCGTGCTCTTTCCAAGTTCAGCATGTTCGGCAATCTCGTCCATGGTTGCGGCCGCAAGACCCTTATCCCTGAATACTCTTTCAGCGGCATCGAGGATGTCTTCACGACGCTGTTCCTTTTCCCTCTCTTTTCGTTCTGTTATGCCCATTATGTACCTCCGTATATTCAGCGACTGATGGTCATTTATTGGGCATGAATATAATACTACCGAAAGCCATTGTCAAGATTAATGATTACTAAATAGATTAATAATTATTTAACGACTGGTAGTCAGTACGTGAAGCAGCGGGGAAATGTTTCAATCAGGGTAAAATTCCTGCTATATCATTTATTTACAGCGGGTTAGCAGAACCTGGGACTTGTCTGGATATAACTCTCTTGACTTCGGTGATGCCTTTTTTGGGGTCTTGCCTGGATTTTCAGGGGAAAAGGACCGGGTTAAAGAGAGGGTTCGCGGTGCCTCAGATTGAATAGGCTGGTAAGCTTCCGTCCGGAATAAGGTGAAACAACATAAAATACTATAACGATCATAGTGCTTTCACGACTCTCGAAACCTCCTCTATCGTCTATGGTTCCTATCCGCGCAACAAAAAGAAGGCCTTGGTTAGTC
>QKGJ01000228.1 GCA_003251275.1 Ignavibacteria bacterium | reverse complement strand
TGTTCATAGCGCTTCCGTCTTCGATAGCGCTGGGCGCATCAACGCCAAAGGAGAAGAACGGATTCGAGAAATTCGAACAGGCGGTCAGTGTTATTGAGTCGGCCATCAGGGATTCGGCCTTCCCCGGCGCTCAGCTCGCCATCATCCAGAAAGGAAAAGTAATATTCAATGCCTCTTATGGGCGGCAAACCTATGATGAGAATTCCCCTGCGATCGACAACACCACGATCTTCGATCTTGCCTCGTTGACGAAGGTTCTGGCAACAACAGCCGCGGCGATGCGTTTGATCGACCAGGAGAAACTTCACCTCGACGATCGGGTAAGCAGGTTTATCCTGGAATTCAACACAGGAGAGAAGCAGGAAATAACCGTGCGGCATTTTCTTACGCACACGAGCGGTATGCAGGCTTTCATGAAATTGTATGACGTCTGCAGCACCGCTGAAGACGCGCTTGATACGATCTTTCACACGGCTCTCGTTTCAAAACCCGGAGACAGCGTCATCTACAGCGACCTCGGGATGATCACTCTGGCGAAAGTCGTCGAGAAGGCAAGTGGAAAAACTCTTGATGTCTTTGTGCACGATGAGTTCTATGGGCCTCTCGGGATGAACAATACGATATTCAAGCCGCCGCAGGAAATGCAGAGCCGCGCTGCACCGACAGAAGTCGATTCAGTCTGGCGAATGAGGCTCGTCCAGGGCTTCGTGCACGATGAACGAGCGGAATTGCTTGGCGGCGTTGCGGGGCATGCCGGACTTTTCTCTACCGCCACGGATATTTCCCGTTTCATGCTGATGATGATGAACGGCGGCGAACTGGAGGGCAAGCGGTACCTCAAAGAATCCACAGTGAATCTGTTTACGCAAAAGGTGCCGGATGCCAGAACACGGGCGCTTGGCTGGGATACGAAATCGGAACATGGGTCTTCGTCGGGTGATTTCTTCTCGCCAACGTCCTATGGACACACCGGCTTTACAGGAACGAGTATATGGGTTGATCCGGAGCAACTCGTGTGCGTTGTTTTTCTCACGAACCGCGTCTACCCAACGCGCGCGAATAGAAAAATCTACGGCGTTCGTCCGGCGCTACATAACGCGATCATGAATGAGTTATTGACAAACTAAACTGACATCGAAACTGGTTAACAATAGACGAGGAAAACACAATGGCGGTACCTAAATTTAAGAATGAACAAGTACTGGATTTTACAAAGCCTGCAAATCGAAAGAAGCAGGCAGAGGCGATTGCAAAACTCCGCTCTGAACTTGGGAAGGAATACCCCATCGTCATCAACGGCGAAAGGATTTTTACCGGCCGCAAACTGAATTCCATCAACCCGTCCCGCACGAATGAGATTGTCGGCGTGTTTCAATCTGGCGACGCTGCTCTGGCAAACAAAGCAATGGATGCTGCGACGGCGAAGTTTGAAGAATGGAAAAAGGTTCCTGCCAGGAAGCGCGTGGACTATCTCTTCAAGGCTGCGAAGCTCATGCGCAAGAGGCGGTTTGAGTGCAACGCGGCAATGATCATCGAAGTCGGCAAGTCCTGGCCTGAAGCAGATGCGGATACCGCAGAAGCAATAGACTTCCTGGAATTCTACGCAAGAGAAATGCTTCGCTACGGCGCGGAACACCCTGTTGTTAAAGTACAAGGAGAAAAAGGTAAGCTCGTCTACATACCTCTCGGCGTTGGTGTGGTGGTACCACCGTGGAATTTTGCCCTCGCAATACTTACCGGGATGACTTCTGCTGCAGTTGTCACCGGAAATACTGTCGTCCTGAAACCGTCCAGTGATTCACCGTACACGGGCTGGAAGTTCCTCGAGATTATGGAAGAAGCTGGATTGCCCGCCGGGGTCATCAACTTCGTGACCGGTCCGGGAGGCGAAGTGGGAGATACGCTCGTGAAGCATCCGCAAACAAGGTTTGTCTCATTCACCGGCTCCAAAGAAGTAGGAGTGCACATCAACCAGGAAGCGGCGAAAGTGCAGCCGGGTCAGCGATGGCTCAAGCGTGTGGTTGCAGAGATGGGAGGCAAGGATTCTATTGTCGTTGATGAAACGGTGGACCTTGAAGATGCAGCGACAGGCGTCACGGCATCGGCGTTTGGATTCCAAGGACAGAAGTGTTCCGCATGCTCCCGCGTGATTGTTGTAGAAAAAGTCTACGATAAGTTTGTCGGACTCCTCGCGAAGAAAGCAAATGCCCTGACGATCGGCGATCCCGCTGATCAGGGAAACTACATGGGGCCGGTCATCAACCGCAAGGCGCAGGAAAACATTCTGCGCTATGTGGAGACCGGGGTTCTTGAGGGAGGAAGAATTGTTGCCGGCGGAAATCGTGGGGACGAAGCCGGTTGCTTCATTCGCCCCACCGTCATCACGGATGTCGATCCGCAAGCAACGATTTCGCAGGAAGAGATTTTCGGTCCCGTACTCGCAGTGATCAAGGCGCGAGATTTCGATCATGCACTCGAAATAGCAAATAATACCGAATTTGGATTAACGGGAGCCGTCTATACGAAGAACAAGAAACGTCTGAAGAAAGCGGAGGAGGAGTTCTTTGTGGGTAACCTGTATTTCAACAGGAAATGCACGGGGGCTCTGGTTGGCGCACATCCGTTCGGAGGATTCAATATGAGCGGCACCGATTCCAAAGCAGGAGGGAAGGATTATCTTCTCCTTTTCCTGCAAGCCAAATCAATCGCGGAAAAAATCAAGAAATAGCTCAAACCCAAAGCAGGTCCCATGTAAGGAGCGGTTATGAAAGTACACGAATATCAAGGCAAAGAGATTCTCAGGAAGTTCAATGTTCCCACCCCCCGTGGGAAGGTTGCGTTCTCCGTTGATGAGGCAGTGTCAGCGGCCCAGGAGTTAGGCGGCAATGTCTGGGTGGTAAAGGCACAGATTCACGCGGGCGGTCGGGGAAAAGGGGGAGGCGTAAAGGTGGCGCGCAATATCGAAGAGGTGCGCACACTGGCTTCTCAAATTCTCGGCATGACGCTCATAACGCATCAAACGGGTCCGGAAGGAAAAGTCGTGAAACGCCTTCTGATTGAAGAAGGAGTGAACATTGCCCGCGAATTATATGTAGGAATCACGCTGGACCGCTCTTCGTCGCGGAATGTTCTCATGGCTTCCACTGAAGGAGGCGTCGAGATCGAAAAAGTTGCCGAGCAGACGCCGGAAAAAATTCTAAAGGAGTTCGTCGATCGTGCGGTTGGATTCCAGGGCTTTCAAGCCCGCAAGCTTGCGTTCGGCCTGGGTCTGACCGGCGATGCACACAAGAACTGCGTGAAGTTCCTGAGCGCACTCTACAAGGCGTATGTCTCAATGGACTGTTCCCTCGCGGAAATTAATCCGCTCGTCATTACGGTTGAAGGAAAGGTACTGGCGCTTGATGCAAAAATCAATTTTGACGACAATGCTTTGTTCCGACATCCCGAATTGGCAGAACTCCGAGATCTTGACGAGGAAGATCCCCTTGAGGTGGAGGCATCCAAGTCAAATCTAAACTACATCAAGCTCGATGGAAATGTCGGTTGCATGGTCAATGGTGCCGGACTTGCCATGGCATCAATGGACATCATCAAGCTCGCCGGCGGCGAACCGGCAAACTTTCTTGACGTTGGCGGTGGAGCAAGCGCGACAACCGTTGAGGCGGGTTTCAAAATAATTCTCTCCGACCCGCACGTAAAGGCCATTCTCATCAACATCTTCGGCGGGATCGTCCGATGCGATCGCGTTGCGACCGGTGTGGTGCAGGCAGCGGAGAAGGTACACGTCGATGTTCCTGTTGTCGTCCGACTTGCCGGTACAAACGCAGAGTTGGCCCAGGAGATTCTCAAGAAGTCAGGGATGAATTTCCTCGTGGCCGGAAGTCTTAAAGAAGCTGCGGAAAAGGTGACGCAGGCTATCGCAGCATAGGCAAACAGAGCGAAGCTCATCAAAGGAGGATTTATGAAGATTGCACCGGTACTGGAAACTGAAAGTATTCAGGATGCATACTCAAAGCGGATTCTTTCCACCGTGATCGGTGTTCCGCCGCTTAAGGTTCTCACCAAAACTCCTTCCCGTCTGCGGAAGCTAATAAAAGGCATGGGAAAGAAACAGCTTCGGCGCCCACCGGAGGAGGGGAAGTGGTCGGTTGCGCAGATCATCCACCATCTCAGTGACAGTGAAATTGTACTTGGATTCCGGTTGCGCATGGCAATTGCTCAGTCGGGAGCCCCGCTCCAGGCGATGGATGAAAAGCTGTGGGCCAACGGACTCGGATATGCCAAGTCGAACACAAAGGAAAAACTGGCATTGTTTGAATCGCTCCGGAATGATCACATTGCCCTTCTTTCTTCCCTTACAAAAGAACAGCATCAACTATACGGAATGCATCAGGAACGGGGGCGGGAGACCGTTGAACGAATGGCTCATATGTACGCGGGCCACGATATCAATCATCTTCGCCAAGTTGAGTTGATTCGTTCACTCCACAAGAAGAACAAAAAGAAGGGGAAGAAAAAGAAGAAGAAATGAAACTGAACGAAAACTACGAGCCGGTAATCGGGCTGGAAGTACATGCTCAACTGTTGACGAAGACCAAAGCTTTTTGCGGATGTCCAACAACATTCGGGAGCGAGCCGAACACGAACGTCTGTCCCGTTTGCCTCGGCATGCCCGGAACGCTCCCGGTCTTGAATCGGAACCTCGTTGAGTTTATCCTGCGCATGGGCATTGCGACAAACTGCTCGATTGCCCCTCGTTCCATCTTTGCGAGGAAAAATTACTTCTACCCCGATCTTCCGAAGGGCTATCAAATATCCCAGTACGAGGAGCCCATTTGCACAAACGGATGGGTGGAGATTGATATAGACGATGGCTCGCGCAAGAAAATCGGGATCACGCGAATTCACATGGAGGAAGACGCGGGGAAATCCATTCATGATATCGAGGTTGATACTCTTGTCGACGTCAACCGTTGCGGCGTCCCTCTTATCGAAATAGTCAGCGAGCCCGACCTCCGCTCGCCCAAGGAAGCGTACTTATATCTCTCGAAGATCAAACAAATCGTCACGTATCTCGGCATTTGCGACGGCAACATGGAAGAGGGAAGTCTGCGCTGCGATGCGAATGTTTCTGTGCGGAAAAAAGGGGAGAAAAAGTTCGGCACGAAGACTGAAGTCAAAAACATGAACTCCTTCCGGAATGTCGAGCGGGCACTGGAGTATGAAATAAATCGACAGATTCAGCTCATTGAGGATGGGGGGGAGGTAGTGCAAGAAACACTTTTGTGGGATGCGAACCAGAACGTCGCGGTGCCAATGCGGAGCAAAGAGGAAGCGCATGACTACAGGTATTTTCCCGATCCGGATCTCGTTCCTGTGCTGGTTGATGAAAAATGGATTGCGCGTGTGCGTGCAGATCTTCCCGAGTATCCTACAAAACGACGTGACCGCTTTGTCGCAGAACTCGGACTTCCTGCCTACGACGCTGACGTGCTGACGGTGGAGAAGGGAGTTGCGGATTACTTTGAAGAAACTCTTCGCAAGCTCTCTTCCGTTTCAGGGAAGCCCGCAAAAGAGGACGCGAAGCAAGTAAGTAATTGGGTTATGACTGACATCCTACGGGTCATTGGCGAGCAAAAAATTGATATCGATGATTCTCCCGTATCGCCCAACCGCCTTGCCGGAATGATTGGACTGGTCTACGATGGTACCATCAGCGGGAAGATTGCAAAAGAGGTATTTGAAGAAATGCTGACGTCGAAGGACGATCCGAAATCTATTGTTCAGCGGAAGGGACTCCTTCAGGTGTCCGATTCGGGGGAACTCGAGAAAGTGGTGGATGAGGTACTTGCCTCCAACCAGCCGCAGGTTGAGAAATATATCGGCGGCAACGAGAAGGTCTTCGGCTTCTTCGTCGGAGAGGCCATGAAGGTTACCAAAGGGAAGGGCAATCCGAAAATTGTCAATGAGATCCTGCGGAAGAAACTCCAAGCACTGAAAAACTAACATCCATAAACTTATCGGACACCATGCGCAGAACTGTCATCGCCGGCAACTGGAAAATGTACAAAGATGTTCTTGAAAGTACTCAACTTGTGGAGGACATCAGGAAACAAGAGAGTTCGATTCCATCGAATGTTACGGCAATCGTTTGTCCCCCATTCACTTCACTTGCGATTCTCGGCAATATGTTGAAAGGATCCACCATTAAGCTTGGCGCACAAAATATGTCTGAGCACGATGAGGGGGCGTACACAGGAGAGGTCTCATGGAAAATGCTCAAATCCGCGAATACAGAATATGTGATCCTCGGTCATTCCGAGCGGCGACAGTATTTCAAGGAGACGAATGAACTCATCAATCTCAAAGTGAAGAAAGCGCTTGACAATGGACTCAAGCCGATTGTCTGTGTGGGCGAACGATTGAATGAGCGTGAGCAGGGTATTACTGACCCGATTGTGAAAACGCAGGTGAAGGGCGTTCTTGCCGGCTTGAAATCCCAGGATATCGAAAGAACAATCATTGCATATGAGCCCGTTTGGGCCATCGGAACAGGAAAAACTGCAACACCCCAGCAAGCTCAGGATGTCCATAAGATGATCAGAAAGCTGGTTGCGCAACTGTATGACTGGTCCGTCGCGGACCGTCTGGTGATCCAATATGGGGGAAGCGTGAAACCTGAAAACGCACGTGAACTTCTTTCACAACCTGACATCGATGGGGCGCTTGTCGGCGGGGCTTCTTTGAAGGCCGACGGGTTTCTACAAGTAATTCACGCCGGAAAGAATTAGACGATTCTTCTCATCCTTCTCCTTCATTCCCATTGCTTTCCCTCACGTTTATGATTATATTGGGGCGGTCGCCTTCCTTGGCGATTGTTTCTTTTGGCCGGGGTGACACCCAAACACTCAGCAGTAATCTTATTGCCCAAGAAATCACTCAAATTGAGTAGTTTGACAACCTCAAGAGCCATCCTCCTTTTTTCACTCTCTTTTTTCTTCATTCTCACAGCTTTTTCACAACAGCGCTTCTTGGAGAATGGCAATCCATTGTATAGAGGCGCTGATTCAGGATTCTTGCTGGATACCCCCACACGGGCAAAAATCGACCTTTCCGGGGAATGGAGTTATGAAATTGAAGGGGGTGGCCAAGGAACGGTTCTGGTGCCGAGCGCTTATGATTTTACAGGAAAGGTGGCATTCAGCCGTTTTTTCGGGCTTACCACAGGGCAATTAGACACATGCGACTTCTTCCTTGTCATGCTTGGTGCTAATTATCGTTGTGAGATAACGATCAACGGTGATTACCTCATCAATCATAACGGAGGGTACACATCGTTTAGCACGCCGATTCCGCTGCACTATCTTCTTCCCGGCGAAGAAAATCAAATTCACGTTTCGATTGATAATTCGCTCGACGCGCGGAAGACACTCCCCGTGCGGAGCGGTGTGTGGGGGTGGAGGAACTACGGCGGCATCCTTCGGGACATTTTCATTCTATGTGTCCCTAAGGTTTCGATCAAGACTGTTTCCGTTTCCTCGAAGGTTGCTGAAAATCAACAGGCTGTTACAATGAGCCTTCGTGTTACGGTCGATGCGTCATCCCGCATGGATACGCTTCGGCAGCAAAGGGTCTCTTCCCTAGGGATTTTCTTTGACGTTATTGATAAGGTCAGCGGCGCTCAGGTAGCCAGAAGTCCGGTGGTACCAATGACGCTGGAAGAGGGTGCGATCCAATCGCTTGCTCCAACTGCTACGATGAAAAATCCGCTTCTCTGGAGTCCCGACACCCCGGATCTCTACTTGATTCGATGTTACGTCGCAAGGCAACAGGGGAGAGAGTGGAACACCCTTGATGAGTATGACCTTAACTATGGATTTCGGACTCTCACAATCGAGAAAGGCAATATCTCATTCAATGGTCGACGGATTGTTCTGAAGGGAGTCGTCTGGTATGAGGAACATTCCACCTGGGGAAGCGCTCTCACCTACGAAGATATGGAGAAGGATGTTGTCCAGATCAAGAATCTTGGGGCCAACGTAATTCGCTTTGCGAATCACCCGCCCCACCCCTACATGCTGAACCTCTGCGATCGCTACGGCCTTCTCGCAATGGAAGAACTCCCCGTCGTTGCTGTTCCCGCGTCGTTGCTCCAGGAAGAGGATTATCTGGAGACGATCTCGATTATGGCGGATGAAATGATTCTCCGCGACATGAATCATCCGTCGATTCTCGCCTGGGGATTGGGCGACAACCTCGACGTCACCGATCATCGGGTTCGGGAGTATGTCGAAAAGGTCAGAGAACGGTGCAAGAAAATCGACGATCGACCATTCTATTGCGCCTCGCAGGTGCTGGCAGGCGACCAGACAACTGAACTCGTGGATCTCGCCGTGGTAAACATGCTAGGGACCGACCTGAAACAATTCAAAACTCAACTTGAATCGTGGAAGAAGACCTACCCGGCGAAACCAGTGATTGTTGGAAAATTTGGAACCGAGGTAGCGCAGGGAAATCGCAATGGATACAACGATCCTCTTTCGTATGAAGCGCAGGCCCGATTTTTTCTTCAGCGGTTGGATATCCTGAAAACACTTGACTACGACGGGGCCATTGTCTGGGCATTTAACGACTGGAAGGGTGATCGCCCCTCGGTGATCATTCATTCAAACGACTCATGGATCTACTCGATGGGTTTGATGAGTTACCAGCGTGAGAAGCGGCTTGCCTATGACGCCGTGCGTTCAGTGTTTCGAGGGGAGCGGTTTGTCGCCCTTCCCGCAGGGACATATAGCGCAAATGCTCCGATCCTCTATGTTATTTCAGGTCTCGTTGTGCTGATTGCCGTTGCCTATTTTTACAACTCAAGTCGTCGGTTTCGGGACGGCATTCATCGGTCGATAATGAATGGGTATAATTTTTTTGCCGACATACGCGATCAGCGAAGCGTTTCAGTCGTCCACAGCACTCTGCTTGGCCTCATCGTTTCCGTTGGCACAGCCATCGTGTTTTCCAGTATCCTGTACCATTTTCGCAGCAGCTGGGTTTTTGACAACCTATTGTCTATCGGACTTGTCTATGACAACTTCAAAGAAATGGCGATCGGCATTATTTGGAATCCATTGAAGTCGATCGCCTATCTCTCCGCGGCACTATTTCTCGGCTTGCTTGTCACTTGTGGATTCCTTCTGGCGCTCTCGCCGATTTTCCGGACACGTTTGTTTCCCTATCAGGTCTACACGATCACCATGTGGTCGACTGTTCCCCTGCTCATTTTGGTTCCGGTCGGGATGATCCTGCTTCGGATTATGGAGAGTCCGATGTACGTCCTGCCGGCATTCGGGTTTTTGCTGGTGCTTTTTGTGTGGGTCTTCTTTCGATTGCTCAAGGGGATAACAGTTGTCGTTGACACGTTTCGCTTCAAGGTGTATTCGGTGGGGGTGTTTTCGGTAGTGATGCTTGCAGGCCTGGTCTTTGTGTATTTGGACTCTAGCCAGTCTGTTTCGGTTTACCTCCAATCCATGTATAACATCGTGATCCATTCACGATAACGAGAGAGGGATAATGTATCTTTCGAAGTTGGAAGTCATTGGGTTCAAATCATTTGCCAACAAGATCAATGTCACGTTTGACAGCGGGATTTCGGCAATCGTTGGACCGAATGGATGCGGCAAATCGAACATCGTCGACGCGATCCGCTGGGTGCTGGGAGAACAGCGCTACAGCACGCTCCGCAGCGAGAAGATGGAGGACGTAATCTTCAACGGCACAAAGAATCGAAAGCCGCTTGGCATGGCGGAGGCCTCACTGGTAATCGAGAATACAAAAGGAATTCTTCCCTCCGAATACGCACATGTCACGGTCGGCCGTCGCGTGTATAGGTCCGGCGAAAGCGAATACCTCCTGAACAAAGTACCGTGCCGTCTGAAAGACATCCTTGACCTTTTCATGGATACCGGAATGGGTTCCGACGCGTATTCGGTGATCGAGCTGAAGATGGTTGAAACCATTCTGAGTGACAAAACTGATGAACGCAGGCGGCTGTTCGAAGAGGCCTCCGGCGTGACGAAATACAAACACCGGCGGAAAGCAGCGTATCGAAAACTCGAAAGCGTCCAGGCGGACCTTGTGCGGGTCAACGATATTGTTGCTGAAGTTCACAAGGCGGTGACCTCGCTCGAGCGCCAGGCAAAAAAGGCGGAACAGTATAATGAATTGAAGACAGGATTGCAGGTGCTTGAAGTCGATCTCCTCGAGCGGGAATTTGCTCAACTGCATGATCGTCTTATCCCCCTGGAAGAAAAGCTTATCGGGCTATCCCGGGATCGATCGCGCATCGATGTCGATCTGACAAACGAAGAGCAGCGCCTTGATGCCCTTCGGGACACGATGCTCGCGATGGAACGCCGACTCGGTGAATCCCAAAAAGACATCAACACGGCAATGGACCGTGTTCATCAGGTGGAACAAAAAACCGTTGTTGCGCAGGAACGGTCGAGCGCTCTTGAGCGGAACGTCGCGCGGTTTGAGGAAGAGTTGACGGAACTCGAACAGGAGTTGTTGCACACCGAAGAAGAAAAGGGCTTGCTTCGCGAAAAAATTGAAGCCCTGACCGCTGACGAGGAAGCGGCCAGAAAGGATCTAACACGGGAAAAAGAACATCTTGAGAGACTTGATTCAGCACTGGATGAAAGGAAAGCGCGACTCAAGGATCTCAATGACCGTACCATGGACCTGGTTCATGAAATCGCAGCACAACAGACCGCCCAGGAACGAACTCAGGGACAGGTTGACCATTTGAAGGGCCGTATTGAACGTGATAAAGAAGAGGTGGTTGCGTACGAGCAGGAGATTGTTCGGATCGAAGCGGACATCGAATCGCTCTCTGCGGAAGATGGACAATTGCGACGGAAGTATTCAGAAGCGGAAGTTCGGTATTACAGCGCCGAATCCAAGAAGAATGACCTGAAAGAAGAGATTCACAATCTCCAGCAAAAGCGCGGGGATCTGATCGCGACAATAACGCAACAAAGGGCGCGAATCGATTTTCTCCGCGGTCTGATCGAGTCTCAGGAAGGGATGTCAGAGGGTGCGCGGTACCTTTCTTCCGCGAGCCAATGG
>QKGJ01000325.1 GCA_003251275.1 Ignavibacteria bacterium | reverse complement strand
GTCTTCCGTACGAACAACCTGCAGCGTATGCTATTACACTCCGGTGGCGATGTTGATATCAACTCGCATTTGCTGACACTGGGTTCGATCACTTCCCGCACGTCCTTGACGGAAGGGGCGTTCTATCTTGGTGATAGCAGTTTTGGCTTAAGAAGAGCAGGTGGAGGGAATATTCTTGAGCTCTTCTCAACGGGAGCGAATCTTTACTTCAGTGGAAGCAATGTTGGTGTTGGCACGGCCACCCCCCTTGCAAAACTGCAAGTGGCCGGGAACGCTCTTGTCGATGGAGATTTCAACACAATCGGCAACGGAGAATTTGGCGGGAACCTTCGTGTCAATGGGGAAGCAACCGTGATCGGCATGTTACACGCCGGAGGGGGGCTCACAGTTTCTGGCCCTGGGAATTTTGATGACCTGAACGTTTTGAACGATGCTAGCATCGGTCGTGATTTGTTTGTCAACAAGACTCTAACGTTAGGATCTGCAGGTGGAAGCGCTGACGGGCGATTAGTTGTCGTTGGCATCCGGGGAGGTCCCCCGGACTCGGTGGGGAATCATGTGGCGTCATTTACGAATGCCTTCTCGGGGGGCGGTAGTAATGGTGTTGCTATTACGCTCAATGGTATCGGTGGCAGTTCAGGCGACAAAGTCGACAACACAAACAACTTCATTACTTTTTTCAATGGAACGAGAAACGAGATAAGCGGAAGAATTGAAGGACAAACGGGTGGCGAGACATTCCTCGAACCGGACTTTATCGCCGAAGCTGCCGGGAACACTGTGAAGACGATAATACTGATTGCAGCTTCCGCGATAGACCCGGGCGCCTTAGCCGCACAACTGATTGATGTTGCAGTTTTTGCAACCAAACAAGGATTCAAAGTTGCGAATGCGGGCGTTACATATACATCAGGAGCCGGTGACTATGCTGAGTCGCTCCCTCGTCTTTACGAGCGCGAGAATATAGAACCGGGAGATGTCGTCGGTGTATTTGGGGGAAGGATCACGCGCAGGACACGAGGTGCTGAGCGAATCCTGGCTGTATCAACGAACCCGATTGTCCTGGGCAACATGCCGAAAAAGAACAAGGAACACTTGTATGAGAAAGTAGCCTTCCTGGGGCAGATACCTGTTTCCGTTGTTGGGGTCGTTGAAGAAGGGGATTACATCATACCATCTGGTCGCGATGACGGAAGTGCCATTGCTGTTTCCCCAAAATTGATGACAGCCACGGAGTTCCCCAAGATCGTAGGCCGGGCGTGGGGCTCATCGAGAGACCCCCTCAAGAAATTCATCAATGTCGCCATCGGAGTGCATCCAGGGGATATGGCTTCTCTGATCGGAAGAACTGATCGAGAGCTGGTCGTACTGAAAGAGAAGATTGAAACGAGCGCGAAAACGTTGGTTTACGCTCAGGATAAAATTGCAGATCTGGAGTTGAAGGTTAGGGATTTGACAATTCAGCAGCAGGAAGTTGCACGTTTGAAAGCTATTGTGAATGCACTTCAAACTTCATTGGCGAGTGAAACTCCTACGAGCGATCCCTCCATTGCTATGACTCCTGTTGTTTCCAACAAGTAGTCGCAGTCCACTATTTATAGGGTAGGAGACAAGAAATATGGACAGACTGAAATGTAATCGGAGGCTCATCTGCTTTCTCGTCTTTTCTTTCTTGATCAGTGGTTTAGTATCTCTCGATGAGGCTTATGCCCAAGGACGGGGCAAGAGCAAAGCACATAAACACGCGCAGAAAGAAAAAGCGAGAATAAAGAGGAACAAAATCAAGAAGGAATTTGAGGAAGATGAGCAAGGGAACAGGAGGTCTTCGAAATCCTATGATCCACAAGGGAATAAGATCGAAGAAGTCTCCTATAACCCTAACGGCAGCGTACATCGTAAGACGCAGTTTACCTACGATCTTGATGACGTAACCGAGGTCACCGTATTCGATTCGGCAAATAAGGAGATGGGAAGAAACACCTTCCAATATGACGAGAGAAGGCGATTAAACAAATCGACCACCAGAAGGGAAGATGGGAGCGTGGCAATTACACTAGACTTTAGTTATAACGCAGCCGATGATATGACGGAATTGTTCACAGAAGACTCTGAAGGGAGAAAGCACAAAGCCGAATATACTTATAGCGGTCCGGGGCGACTTGCAGAGGCCAGAGGATTTGGACCGAACGACAGCTTAATCTCCATAACGACATACACAACGAACGACTCCGGTGATGTTACGGAGCAAACCACCAGATATCCGGATGGAAGCCTTATCCAAAGGGTTACTTTCGAGTATGACAGCCACGGAAATACGACCCGGATGGTAACGTATGATCAAAGCGACAGCGTTATGTCGGAGACGGAGAACGAATATGACAGGATGGATAATTTAACCATAACGCGCGGCAGAGTGCCGGCTGCGGATATAAACCACACTATTGAAACTTTGTATGACAATGAGGGTAATCCTACGGCCCAAAGGACTTACAATAAGAATGGTGAACTTGTCGAGACAACAAAGTACGGATATGAAAAGTATGATTGATCCGCGATGCTCCTAAAATTGCCAGTGGACATGAATGGAGAGATATCATGAAATACCAGATTGAAATAATGGCTTTGTGTTTATTTTTCGTTCTATCATACGGCCAACGGGCGTTTTCTCAATCCAGGGATTCTCAATCCAAAATGACTGAACCGAGCGTCCAAATGTCTCGCGACACCAGCGACGTTCGTGCTATTGTCGGTGGTCGGGTAATCCTGGCCGGTACTGTCGAGGCCACAGCGATCGAAAGGATTGGAAGAGCCGCCGTTCACAAATCCGAGTCATCGGGCTCTGTGCTTTATGCCGTTGTGGGTGGTGGCTATATCCCGGCTGACATTCAGACGACAAGTATGCTGGAAGGTGGAAATGGACTCGGAGACCTCAAGAAAGCGAATGACGCCGAACTCGTGTCTGAATTTG
>QKGJ01000272.1 GCA_003251275.1 Ignavibacteria bacterium | reverse complement strand
GAGTTCAGCGCTGGGACTTTTGGGATACGGGGGCGAGAACTTATCGACGAGGTTCTTGCCCGGGGAAGAGTCCCTCTTGTTGTGGGGGGGTCCGGACTGTATGTCCGATCGCTAGTTGACGGTTTTGCAGGTGCCCCGGAGGGGGATAGCTTTTTCCGGTCTGAGATGGAGACGCAACTGCAGAATGAGGGGGTTGCTCCACTTATCGACGCCCTCCGGCAAGTCGATCCGGTGACGGCAGAAAACGTTGATATCACCAAGCCCCGACGGATCATCAGGGCGCTCGAGGTGTACCAACTCACGGGTATTCCCCTCTCGGAACTTCAGAAAAATCCAGTTGAGATAAATTTTGAGGCCAGGATTTTTGGTCTGGATTGGGACAGGAGTCAATTGTACAAGAGAATAGAACGGCGTTGCGATTCAATGATTGCCGAAGGTCTGCTGGAAGAAGTTGGGCGTCTCAGGACAAGAGGCTTAACCCCAGAGACGAACGCATTGAACACAGTTGGCTACGCTGAAGCATTTCGATATCTGAACGAAGAAATATCGTCCGAAGAATTTGTTCGATTGTTCAAACAGAATTCCCGACGCTACGCGAAACGCCAGCTTACCTGGTTCAGGGGTGACAAGCGAATTCGATGGATCAAGATGGACGAATCCCGTAGGCCATTGGAGGTTGCAGAAGAGATTGTCCAACTGCTGACGGAGGAGAGCACGCATTGATTATCAAAGGTTTTTGAGGTACCTTGTCACCACTGTTCAACGGGGCGTAGCGCAGCCCGGCTAGCGCGCTTGGTTCGGGACCAAGAGGTCGCGGGTTCGAATCCCGCCGCCCCGACATCGTTGCTTCTGTTCCTTTCCCCTTCAAACTTCATCGCCCTTGAATCGGGCACTCTCTCGCCCAAATCGGGGTTGTATCTCAAAAGGACAAACCGTGTGCCGTGGGACTTTATGCTTGACAAGGACGAGTCCAATTGCTACATTGAAAACAGGTTACCACGATCATTATTGATTGTGCGTTCTGCGAGATGCGAGGCGGCGTGGTCGGCAGCATCGCTAAACGGTTGGTATGTTGGCAATCCTGAGGTGGTCACACCTCAATATAAAAGTCCAAGTCACTCATTCCATTTATCGCGGGATTGATATGATTTCTTCCCTTCGAACCAACGGAACACTTTTCTTTGTTCTGTTCACCATCCTTTTTCTCGGAATCTCTTGCGAGCAATATGAGTACTTTTCGCCGAGCCCTGGAATCCTCGAGGTGCGGTTTAGTACCAAAAACTCACGTGCTGGATCATTTCTTCCTTATGGTGTAACAAGCAATCTGACTCTGAACTTGCAAAGCTTGCAGGTTCGTCAGCCTGGGAATGTCAAACTCCCGATCTTCATAGATCTAAACGCAGTAAAGAGAAACGACTTTGGTGACTTCTTTAATTGCCTATCTGATCAGGCCAGGGATTCTTCGCTTGTGTGGGGAAGGGTCTATGCTCCGCCAGGAACTTACACCGGACTTGATTTCTCAGCTCGATTGACGCCTAATCAATTAGGATTTGGTGGCGGTGTGGGCGTGACAGTCGTTCGTGATGGTATTCCGGGTTTTTTCAGTGTCCTTGTTCCATTCGACACGGAAGCGTCTCAATTGTTGCCGAAATCTAATCAACCGTCCTTTAGTATACCGGTTGAGACTGACCGCAAAACCATCGTCACTGTGACTTTGGATCTTGATTCATCACTCGTCCGCCGAACAGAGGACTTTGTGTATCAGCCGTACTTCTATGTCTCTTCCATCAGAACATTCTAGTTTTTCTTTGCGAAAAGGTCACAGCGTATGAAGAAATCAATGAGTCAAAAGTCCTTTAACATTCTTCTTTTTTCGATTGCCGCCTTGTTGAGTGTTGGGCTCTGGAGTTGTGAAAACCCTGGAGGTGCGCAAAAACCCAACAACGCGCCGGAGACTCGAATTGCCAATGTTCCGCTTGATGACTCAATCGCTCAGTATATTGGACGAGGAGTTATCCCGGAGTTTACCCTCCATTGGCTTGGTGACGATAACGATGGTTATGTTGTTGCATACCGGTACCGGTGGACGGACAACAGCAGGTTTGGCACTTCCTCAACGCCGTACACAACAGTTCTGAATATTACCCAGATCGCCGGGTCGCCATTGTTAAGCCCGATCCTGATCAGAGGGAATCCCCGATCTGTTTTTGAGGTATACAATTTTCTGGTGAATCTTAACCCTGCCGACCCCACCGATACCACTGCCATCAGAATCATTAATGATTCGCTCGGGACTCAGAGGTCTTTCGCTGTTCCTTATGCAACAGGGGCAATCCTCGGTGACTCGATTGTCGGAAGCAATCCTATTGTGAATCAGTCTCCAACGCGCGGGACATTCATTTTCAGTTCTCTTGCAGACAGCAACTTGCACACATTTGAAGTAGCTGCGATTGACGATAACAACGCTCTGGATCCAACTCCGGCATTCGTAAGATTTTGGACGCTTCCGGCTCCCGAGCCAAGAGCGATTATCGTCAGCGGACCCGTGAATGATCAGCTGACGCTTTATTGTATTACCGACACATGGCCCGGATTACCTTTTACGTTTGCTGCGCTTGACCCAAGTACATTCCAGCAAGAGTATTCATTTGCAGTAGACGATACTTCTTCAGCGAGCTGGACTCCGTTTCTGCCAATTTCAGGTATTAGTATCACCGCAAGCGATTTCCAAGCTTCTGGAGAATCTCATGTTTTCTACCTGCGTGCAAGGAACAGATGGGGAGTGATAAGTCGGGATACATCGCGTGCATTTACGGCAGTCGTACCTGAATTTGCCCAGCCCGGGTTTCCTGGTAGAATACTGATTATCAATAATAGCCCAAAGTTGCTTACAAATATCGGAGCACTACCGCCGAGCCACCCTCTTGTGCCGGACTCGAATACTGTCAGAGCGTATTACACGCAGATCATGGACTCTTTGGGTTTGACTGGAAAGTT
>QKGJ01000287.1 GCA_003251275.1 Ignavibacteria bacterium | reverse complement strand
CGAATCTTATCGCTGGCGAGTGGTTGAACGGAACGAAGGGGAAGGAAAACATCAATCCTTCCGACACCTCAGACATCGTCGGATTGTATGCTCACGCTGATGCGTCGCAATTGAACCAAGCAGTCGAAGCTGCAACGAAGGCAAAATCCAGCTGGGCAGAAAGTACACCACAGGAACGCTTCAATGTGCTGGACTTTGTCGGGTCTGAAATTCTCAAAAGGAAGGAAGAACTCGGTCGTCTTCTCTCGCGAGAAGAAGGAAAAACCCTGCCGGAAGGAATCGGTGAAGTGAACCGGGCCGGACAGATTTTCAAATATTTTGCTGGCGAAGCGTTGCGAATGAGCGGAGAGCATATGCGTTCTGTTCGACCGGGCGTCGATATCAACATTCTTCGTCAGCCCGTTGGAGTGGTTGGCATTTTAACGCCGTGGAATTTTCCGATCGCGATCCCAGCCTGGAAGATTGCACCGGCATTGGCCTACGGGAACACCGTTATCATCAAACCTGCGGACCTTGCGCCGGGTTGCTCATGGGCGCTTGCGGAGATTATTTCACGATCGGGAATTCCTCCGGGCGCGTTTAACCTCGTCATGGGTCCGGGACGCGAAATCGGAACTGCGATGGTGAACCACAAGGATGTCAATGCTATCAGCTTTACTGGCTCTGTGGAGGTCGGACGCACGATTGCACAAAGTTGTGTCAGCACGATGAAAAAATTCCAGCTTGAGATGGGGGGAAAGAATCCTCTCGTTGTGCTTGACGATGCCGACATGAACACCGCCGTGAACGCGGCAATCAACGGTGCTTTTTTCTCTACCGGACAACGATGCACGGCATCCAGCCGTTTGATCGTTGCTCAGGGAATCCACGACGCGTTCATCAAGGCCATGGTTGAGAAAATGAAGTCGCTCAAAGTGGACGATGCGCTTGCCGAAGGGACCGATATCGGTCCGGTAGTGGATGAGATTCAACTGCAAAAGGATCTTGAGTATATCGCCGTCGGGAAAAAGGAAGGGGGAAAACTGGCTTATGGCGGAGAGTCAATCGATCGTCCTAAAAAGGGATTCTATCTCTCTCCCGCTCTCTTCACGGAGACTACCAACGCGATGCGCATTAATAAAGAGGAGGTGTTCGGTCCGGTTGCCGGCGTCATACGCGTGAAGGATTATGACGAGGCGCTTGCTGTCGCGAACGAAACTCCGTTCGGACTATCGTCCGGGATATGCACCACGTCGCTCAAGCATGCTTCGCATTTTCAAAAGCATGCGCAGGCAGGAATGGTGATGGTAAACCTCCCGACCGCCGGTGTTGATTACCACGTTCCGTTTGGCGGGACGAAAGGCTCCAGCTACGGGCCGCGCGAACAGGGCCACTACGCAATCGAGTTTTATACGACGGTGAAGACTTCGTATATTGCACCGTAAGGGGTTAAAACCCCGGAAATGTTTTTTATGTTTTGGTGGGAACGGGCTGAAGCCCGTTCCTGGGCTTGAATACACATCGAATCCAACACTCTCTCATGGCACGCCACACCTTTTCCTGCATTGATGCGCACACCTGCGGTAACCCCGTTCGCGTGGTGACTATGGGTGGACCTGAGCTGCAAGGCTTGTCTATGAGCGAGAAGCGGCAGTTCTTTATCAAGAACTTTGATTGGATCAGAACCGGCTTGATGTTCGAGCCGCGCGGCCACGATATGATGTCCGGAAGCATTTTGTACAAGCCTTCGATGAAGGGAGCCGACATCGGCATTCTCTTTATCGAGACCAGCGGATGCCTTCCCATGTGCGGACACGGCACAATCGGCACGGTCACCGTCCTGATCGAGCACGAGTTGGTCGAACCGCGCGAGAAGGGAAAACTCAAGCTCGAGACTCCTGCCGGACTTGTCGAGGCCCATTACACCATGGAAGGGAATAAGGTGAAGTCCGTTCGCATCGTCAATATTCCCTCCTTTCTCCATTCGCGCGATCTTGAGGTCGAGTGTCCAGGACTTGGCAAGCTCACCGTCGATGTTGCCTATGGTGGAAATTTCTACGCCATCATAGATTCGCAACCGAACATGAAAGACCTGGCCGATTTGTCACTCGGTGATTTGCTGAGGTATAGTCCGGTTCTCCGGACCGAACTCAACAAGAAGTACTCGTTCGTTCACCCGAAGAATCCAACGATACAGGGATTGAGTCACATTCAGTGGACGGGTAAACCAGAGAACAAGAAAGCGGACGCTCGCAATGCAGTCTTCTACGGAGATAAAGCCATCGACAGGTCGCCGTGCGGAACAGGTACATCAGCCCGTATGGCACAATGGGCGGCAAAGGGGAAACTGAAGGTCGGCGATACGTTCGTGCACGAAAGCATTATCGGCAGCCTCTTCCGGGGCAAAGTTGAATCAGCGACGAAGGTCGGCAACTACGACGCAATCATCCCGAGCATCGAGGGATGGGCACATGTCACCGGTATCAACACCATCTTCATCGACGACGACGATCCCTATGCACATGGATTTCAAGTAACATGAAGAAGGACGCAATCATTATTGGGGGCGGAGCGGTAGGATTGTGCTGCGCGTATTCGCTAAGCAAGGAAGGCTTTACCGTAGAAATTCTGGAAAAAAGCGATGTCGGCGCAGGTTCCTCACTCCACAACGCCGGCTACGTGGCACCGAGCCATTTCATTCCCCTTGCCTCTCCGGGTATCATCGCAAAAGGACTTCGATGGATGCTCAATCCGGAGAGTCCGTTCTATATTAAGCCCCGATTCGACCTGGAGCTTTTTTCCTGGCTCTGGAAGTTCCGTGCCGCGAGCACGCAAGCACATGTCGATCGCTCCAAGGGGCTGTTACGCGATCTCTGTTTGGGAAGCGTTCCGTTGTACGATGAAATTTCCCGGTTGAACGGAACGAGTTTCTTTTATGAGAAACGCGGCATCATGATGGCGTTTCGCACGGAGAAAGGAAGGGCCTCCAATCTTGAAGAAGCCGCGATAGCAGGTGATATTGGCGT
>QKGJ01000103.1 GCA_003251275.1 Ignavibacteria bacterium | reverse complement strand
CGCGTGAATCGTTCCCGTTCTTCTTCACTTGCAAGTGCCTGCGGTGGAAGAAACTTCAGTGCCACAGTGCGCTTGAGCTTTGTGTCCTCGGCTTTATAGACGACACCCATACCTCCTTCACCCAACTTATCAAGAATCTTGTAATGCGAAATCGTTTGTCCGATCATGTTCCTTTGTACTCCAGTGATAGTAAAGTAATATCATCGGTTTGAATTCCCTTGCCAATAAACTTGAGCACGTCAACGACGACCCCGCGAACGACGTTCTTGAGGGAATCTGTCGAATGACTCTCCAAGTATTTAACAAGACGTTCTTCCTTGTATAATTCCTCCGATTCGTTCATTCCTTCTGTGACTCCATCGGTGTAAAGGACTATTTTGGCACCGGGAGAAAGCTGAACTCTCTTTGCCTCAAATTTGATGGTATCAATCTTGCCGAGGAGAATGCCCGAGGTGTCCTCCATTTGCAATATTGGAGACCTACTGTGAATGATGAACGGAAGGTTGTGCCCTCCGTTGCAATAACTTACCATACCGTTTCGCGTATCAAGGACACCATAGAACACAGTGACAAACATGCTCGCATCGCTTTCTGGAATAAGCATGGCGTTTACTTTTGTGAGGCATTCAGCCGGATCAAGTATTTGGGAGGCGATACCCTTTATCATTGTGCGTACAACCGCCATATAGATTGCGGCAGGAATTCCCTTCCCCGACACATCTCCTATTACAAACCCCAGATGCGTCTCATCGATGAAGAAGAAATCATAGAAGTCCCCACCAATGTCCTTTGCCGGGTGCATCTCCGCGTAAATGGAGAACTCCTCTCGATGCGGATATGCAAACTCCCTGGGAAGGATCGATTGTTGGATGCGCGACGCAGTATTCAAATCACGTTGTACAGCCTGCAGGTTCTTTCTGTCATCCAGTGCAGCTTGTATTTGGGCAATCTCCTTCATTCCTTTTTCGATCGTCAAGTGCAAATCGTTGAAATCAATGGGCTTGGTAACGAAATCAAACGCACCGCGGTTCATGGCCGTGCGGATGTTCTCCATATCACCGTACGCGGAAACAATGACCGTTTTGAGCGCGGGATTGTCCTTCTCCTGCAGTTTCTGGAGAAGCGTGAGTCCATCCATCCTGGGCATGTTGATATCGGAAAGTATCAGACTAATGTCATTGGAACCATTCAATTGGTTCAGTGCCTCCTCTCCGTCACCTGCGAAGACAAATTCGTACACGTTGTTCTGAATCTGCTTCCTGAATTTCTGAAGGATGAGCATCTGCAGATCGGGCTCGTCATCCACAATCATAATCTTTGGCAACGCCATATTACATGCTCCGGGATTCTACTGGGTCTTGAATATTTGTTGGCAATTCGATGGTGATTGTTGCGCCACCGCCTTCGTTTGTATCGATCTCCATTTCACCGCCGTGGGCTTTAACAATGTCGTTGGTGATCGAAAGTCCAAGTCCCGTTCCTTGCGTTCCTTTTTTCGTCGTGAAAAACGGTTGCAACACTTTGTCCTTAATTTCCTCAGGAACACCCGGACCGTTATCTTCAAACTGTACAATAACCCTGTCCGCCTGACGATGAGTACGCACAATAAGTTTCGGGAGATAAGATTTCTCATTCCCTGCAGTCCGCTTCTCCCGCATCGCATCGAACGCATTCTGACATATGTTCAGGATCACCCGGCTGAAGTCTTCGGCAATGAGCAACACTTTTCCGATGGACTCGTCTAGTGCGAGTTCGATAAGGACGTTAATGGGATTCTTGCTTGCGCGCATTCCATGAAACGCAAGATTGACGAATTCCTTGATCAGAGTATTTACGTCGGTTGGCTCCATCTTACGCGTTCCACCGCGGGAATGCTGGAGCATGGACCTCACAATGCTATCAGCGCGAGCACCATGCTCCATGATCTTTGCCAAATTGGTCTTGATATCGGCAAGCAGCTTCGGTGCATCTCCTTTGCCTAATTCAGAAGCGGACGATTTGATTACCTCCAATACTTCATCAACCAACTCGACCGACACGGACGAGAAGTTGCTCACGAAGTTCAGCGGGTTTTTGATCTCGTGCGCGATGCCGGCGGTCAGCTGACCGAGAGAGGCGAGTTTCTCCTGCTGGACAAGCTGCGCTTGCGTTGCGTTCAGCTCATTAAGTGTTAGTTCAATTTTGTTTTTTGCCTCTTCAAGTTTCCTAAAATCTTCATATCGTGCATATGCAACAGAGAATACCTCAGCCAGGGTTTTTACCAGATCGAGCTTTTCAGCGCTCAGCGGAGAAACATCTCCAACATAGAGCATTCCCTGTGTGAATGGGACAAAGTGCAGGTGCAAAGATTCCGGAGGACTCGCCGAATCCTGGTATGTTTCAGCACTCTGCAACTGCCCGCGCTGCATCATTGAGTTCGTAAAACTAACAAACTCTTCTTTGTTCCAATGCTCTTTATAGACCTGATTCCTCTTCCAGTGTTCAACAGTATTGCTTGTAAGTCCATTCGCGTCAAAGGGTAAATCCAATACACCGAGCGATTTACCTCCGGGAGTAGTGAGATACACCTGGGTGTTCTTATTTCCTTCATCAATAATGAAGACGCCGCAGCGGATGAATGGAACGTCAAGCGCTCGTAATTCCCGCCAGATAACAGGCGTGATACGATTGAGATCTTCTGATGTTCTCATCGAAGCTATTTCGGCGCGAACGCGATCGAGGGATGCTTGCCGCTCTGCTTCACGGGCACGGGCTTCCGCTTGCACCAAATCCTGATGTCGCGTAAATGTCAGGTGAAAAACCTCGGCGAAGCGTCGCATGAGTCGAGCCGCATCTTCTGAAAACTCATTTTCCCGGAATGCATATAATCCGCCTGCCGGAAACATTGCGCAGTGATAATATTGTAAAGCCTCTGTGGGAGCATTTGTTGTCACTGCAGATTCCGGAAGCTTAAGTTGTGAATCGGACATTACTTCATAAAAGCGGGCCAAATCTTCTCCTTGCAAG
>QKGJ01000133.1 GCA_003251275.1 Ignavibacteria bacterium | reverse complement strand
CTCAATTGATAAAAGTACACACCGCTCGCCAAGCCTTTCCCGTTGAACTGCGCCGCATGCTCGCCCGGTTGGTTCACCTCGTTCACAAGAGGTGCGACTTCGCGACCAAGAAGGTCGAATACCTTAAGCATCACATGACTAATGTTCGGAATTTGGTACTTGAACGAGATACACACTGCAACAAGGTCAAACAACAATGACTTCTTCAACATAACCGTTAGCCGCGAGCACAATCTGGAACTTCTTCGATCTAATTACAAGAGTGCCAGGCGAGAATCAAACGGAAGAAATTCACGTTGCCGGCAAAAAATCGGCGAACTATCCCGCCTTGCCGAGGGTTCTCTAACCACGTGCAATTTCGACAAGAGGGATACCGTAAGGTACTCAAAGACAGGTTCCGAAAACCTAGGCGGAATTTCAGAATGGTGAAGCACACATCTGTCCGACACTACTTCAAAAGAACTAGTCGCTTCGTGTTAACAACCTCTCCTGCGTTCAGTTGATAGAAGTACACGCCACTCGCCAATTCTCTCCCATCAAACGGCACCGCGTACTCACCCGGCTGTCTCACTTCGTTCACCAGCGTCGCAACTTCTCGACCAAGCATGTCAAACATTTTCAACGTGACGCGATTCGTACTCGGAATCTGATACTTGATGGTGGTATTAGGATTGAATGGATTGGGATAGTTTTGCATCAACTGGAAGGTCAAAGGGAATCGATCATTCCTATCGACGCTGGTAGGTCGCTGATTAAGATAGTAGCTGAAGTTTCCGTTATACTCACCGATGATCGCATCAGCCAAGCCATCGCCATTCATGTCCGCGAATGCAGGTCCGGCATTCTGCCTAACGCTGAGCCCATTTACGATCCCATCATTTCTTGTCCAGACAGGAGACAATGCGGATCCAGTATTCTCATAGCAAAGCATTTGGCCGAACGAGCCGCCCAGCACCAAGTCGTAATCTCCATCGTTATCGAGATCGACAAACGCGGGAGAGGCGTTGCGCACCGAGGAAACGCCCGTCATTAGCGACGGGTCAAGCACATAGACGTTCGAACCCTGGTTTCTATACGCAACCAGTGCAGTGGCTTCCTCGGCACCGACAAACAAATCAAGATCACCATCAGCGTCGAGGTCGGCAAGGCCGGGAGCGCTGGAGAAGCCGACATCAATGCCGGCAAAGATTGTGGTGTTTTGAGTAAATCCTGTTCCATTATTGATGTAGCAGTAGACCATACCATCAAGAGCACCTGATACAATATCGTTGTCGTTATCCCCGTCAATGTCAACAAACACCGGGGTGCTGTACGAACCCACATCAATTGATGTGAACGTCGAAGTTGTCTTTGTAAATCGTGGGTTAAACTGTGTGCCGTCATTCCGAAAGTATTGAAGACGACCGAGCCAATCCCCGCTCATCATGTCAAAGTCGCCGTCATTGTCGAGGTCGGCGAGCGAAGCCCGTGCACCGTTGCCATTGATACGAAGAATCTCAAAGTATGAGGGTTGAAACTGAAACGATGGGCTTGTGGCACTCCCGATGTTCTGGTAATAGAACAAAGTGCCATCGGATGTTCCATAAGTCAAATCAAGATCTCCGTCATGATCGAGGTCGCACAATGTTGGTTGTTTCCAATAGGTCGTTGCCTCAACCACATTGAAGGTGCTTCCATTGGTTGTCCAGATGGGTGCTGCCGGCGTCCCGGTATTTCTGAAATGGACAAGCGTTTGCAGGTCGCGACCAAGGAGCAGATCGAAATCACCATCCCCGTCAATGTCTGCAAGGGTCGGGTAAGAATTCAGCCCGATATCCGGAATGCCGACGACCAGCGAGCTGTCGCGGACGAAACCGGGGGCAGAGGGCGACCCGACGTTCCGATAACCGAAGGTGACTCCTGGGGGCGGACCGCCGAAGAGTGACTCGCCAATGCCGATGAGCAGATCCGGATCACCGTCGCCGTCGAGATCAGCAAATGCAGGTTTTGCGTCTGTGCCTATTTCAGAGCTGATGGCCGTAAACAGAGTATCAATACGCTGCCACTGAGGTGCGAGCGTATCACCGACGTTGTTGTAGTAGAGCAATCCGTTAAATCCACCCACCACCAGGTCCAGATCGCCGTCAGCATCTATATCTACCATGACCGGATAATCTGAGTTTGTTCCCGCACCTCCTCCCGTATAAATGGAGGCAAGGATGCTCGTATCGCGTAGGAAACGTGGCGGCACACCTGCTCCGAGATTCCTGAAGCAATCAACTCGTGCTGACGACCCGTTCCCAAGCACTAGATCCCATTCGCCATCGCCGTCGAGGTTTGCAAAAAATGGTGAGGAAAAATTTTGAACCCCCACACCGGATGGATTAAAAAGAGAATCGACTTTAAGCCATGGTTGAGCACTCGATATCGAGGTACACACAGCAAAAAGGAGAAACAACAATGAATTCTTCAACATACATTAGCCGGGAGGGACAATTGGGAACTTCTTCGATTCAATTAACAAGAATGCCAGGCGAGAATCAAACGGAAGAAACTCCCGTTGCTGCCAATGAATTAACCAGCTATCCCGTCTTGCCGCACGGTTACCAGAGTAGTACCATCGGCGATGAAGGGCTTAACTGCCGCCTTTCCGCCAAAGTCCAAAGGACGTAGACGGAATTTCAGAATGGTGAAGCACACATCTGTCCGACACTACTTCAAAAGAACTAACCGCTTCGTGTCCACAAACTCTCCAGCTTTCAGTCTACAAAAGTACACGCCACTCGCCAAGCGTTTCCCATCAAATTGCACCGCATACTCACCCGGCTGTCTCACTTCGTTCACCAGCGTCGCCATTTCCGGTTGACGAGACACCATTGAGATTTCTTAAGGACCCCTGCTTTCGAAGATGAAATCAGCGAGGTCTTCGGCTATTTCTTCCATATTATCATCGATGATTTCACGGCCAGTTCCAGAGAGAATTCCCCCCAATCCGATCGGCCCGCCTGCACTCGTCTTGCTCTTGGTGAAGTCTG
>QKGJ01000134.1 GCA_003251275.1 Ignavibacteria bacterium | reverse complement strand
ACGAAACGTTGCAGCAAGCGGCACAGAACTATCAAAAGCGCTTTGGCCCTCAATGGGTTGTGCAGCGAGAGAGTGGCCACACAACAGAAATCCGATTGCGTCGTCTTGATGAGTATCGCCATTTGTTTGAAGTTCCTTCATCGTTCCTCCTCATACAATCTGAGGAGATAACTGACAATTTCGAAAAGAAACCCGTTCACGTGAACGCGACAAATGTGAAGGAGTATATCGCACCACAGGGAGGTACATCGGTCTTTGACGTTATGCAACGGAATGTCCGCGCGGTGCTGGAACAGCGGGAAAAGACCGAGCAACCGATGTTTCCCCATATCAATCATCCCAACTATCAGTATGCCGTTACGGCGGATGACATTTCAAGGCTCGAGGGCGAACGCTTTTTTGAGATCTACAACGGTCATCCTCTTGTCCATAATGAAGGAGACAGTGTTCATGTGAGCACGGAAGAGATGTGGGATATGATTCTTTCGTTTAGACTGCGCTCGCATGGCGAGATACTGTACGGCCTTGCAGTGGACGACGCCCATCACTATCATGCAATGAATACTCAACGAAGCAATCCCGGGAGGGGATGGGTTGTGATCGAGAGCGATTCTCTCTCGAGTGGATCGATTATCGCCGCAATGCAGCGAGGAAGTTTTTATGCTTCGTCGGGGGTTGCTCTGAAGAGCATCACTTTCGACGGAAAGCGATTATCGCTTTCCGTTGCGGCAGACTCGTCGGCTCACTACATAACGAAATTCATCGGAACTCGTAAGGGAAAGGGGTTGACGGTAGGCATTGTGCTGAAAGTGGAAGAAGGGGAGCAGGCCTCGTACGAGATGGACGGAACCGAACTCTACGTCCGTGCCGTTGTCCAATCGGACAGAAGGAAGGTGAATCCATACAGAGTGGGAGAATTCGAAAAAGCGTGGATTCAACCGGTGACTCGTGGATTTCATCGTTGAGGCCCCACGTGAATGAAGGCGCACCGACCTCTCCCGCTTTTCGCCGAACAAACTTTGCCATGTCCATGGTGTTCCTTCTTGCTGCTGCACTCCAGATCAATAGCCCAAACTCGCTTCAGTGGATTACCATGTATCTCCTGGCCTCGATTGCTTGCTTCCTAGCTTTCCGGGGCACGTTGACGTGGCCGGTACCGGCATCTGTCGGTCTGGTGGCACTTGTTTGGGCGGCGACGCTTTATCCATTTCTTTCTGGTCGAAGAAATTCGCTCAATACACTTCACGCTTTTCAATTGACAAATCCGGGGCTGGAAAAAGTACGTGAAGTAGTGGGACTTGTGCCCGTCCTCAGCTGGATGGCATACCTGGCAGTTCGCATTCTTCGAAAGAGACAATCATGAGTGTTGTTCAACGCACACAGACATTATTCATCGTACTGGTTCTCCTCATGGTTTCCGGTTGTCAGCGTTCATCCCGCAAGCAGCCGGACGGAGTATGGCGCGCTGTTCTAAATCTTCCCGGTGGCGAACTTCCATTCATCCTGAGATTCACGAATGGTGTTGCGACCATCAGGAACGACGAGGAATCGGTCCTCTTCGAGGAGATGCGATTCGAGAACGACAGCCTTATTCTGGATCTCACCTCTTTCAATTCAACTATTCGCGTGCGCGCTTCTGATTCGGCCTTCTCGGGTTCACTGACGATGATCAAGAGTGGTGGAATACCCCAGGTGATTCCATTTGAAGCAAGGCGTGGGAGCGAATACCTGTTTTTCCCCTCACCTCAAATATCTCCTGATATGTTTAGTGGGAGATGGGCTGTTGTTTTTCGAACCGATGATGGCGACGAAACACGCGCTCTCGGTGAGTTCCGGCAGGATGGAGGCAAGGCACGAGGTACCTTTCTAACTCCGACCGGAGATTATCGGTATCTCTCCGGGGACATTCGTGACAGCGCTATGTATCTCTCAACGTTCGACGGGGGACACGCTTTTTTGTTTCATGCCCGATTGCTGGCTGACGGATCATTACGTGGAGACTACTGGTCAGGAACTGCATGGCATGAATCATGGGAAGCTGTTCGCGACGAGAACGCCTCGCTTCCGGGGGCAGAGGATCAAACGTTTCTCTACGAAGGAGAGACGTTTGACTTTTCCTTTCCCGATGTTGATGGCAAAATGGTATCGTTGAAGGACGAGCGTTATCGGGGAAAACCGCTGCTGGTCGTGTTAGCGGGAAGTTGGTGCCCGAATTGTCATGATGAAGCGGCGTTTCTTTCTCAGATATATCGGGAAAAGCACGCGCAGGGGTTGGAAATTATCGGATTGATGTATGAGCGGTATCCCGATTTTGAGCCGGCAGCGCGACAGGTCAGGCGCTATGGGAAAAAATTTGGAATCGAGTATCAGTTGTTGATCGCGGGAACCTCGGTAAAGTCAGAGGCGAGCAAGACCTTGCCGATGCTCAATAGAATCGCAGTCTTTCCCACAACAATTTTCATTGATCGAAATGGCAATGTCGTTTCGATTCATTCCGGCTTTTCCGGACCGGGGACAGGGGATCACTATGAGATTGTAGCGAAGGAATTGAGTGCAAGGGTAGACAGACTTCTGACAAAGCCGTAAATCTAGCGCGCCTTGGTCACAGAGGAAGTTGCCCGATCGAGAGCGTCAAGGACGATGCCGGTGGTAATAACCTCCGGCAGCACGATTGGCTCTCCAGGTTTTCCGGGAGGGAAGATGACGTACAGGGGAACTCCAGACCGACCAAACTTTGCGAGAAGCTGGGTAATGTCAGGATTGCGATTCGTCCAATCTGCACGGACAGCAATTACTTCAAGCGATTTGAATTTGCTGATGACGTCGTCATCGGCGATGACGGCCTTTTCGTTCACCTTGCAGGTGAGGCACCACTCTGCGGTGAAATCAACGAAGACAGGTTTATTGGAACGAAGCTGCTCATCAAGCGACCGGAGAGAAAAGGGATACCAATGAATCGAGCCATCGTCAATACTCTGTGTTCCGTCGGTTGTAGAGGCGAGAACTCTCTGAGCATCAAATACGGTTGTGAGAAAGGTCTGATAGCCAAGAAAGAGGAGAAGCAGAACACCGCCCCAGGTAAATGCATGCTGCGTCCGCGATGAACTCAGCGTGGCAAACGATCCAATCAACCAACACGCTAGACCGACGACTAACAAGAAGGCGCTTGTCCACACGACGGCCTCCATTCCAAGCTGCTTTCCAAGAACGTAGAGGAGCCAGAGAAGTGTCGCCATCATGAGAAAACCCATGAATTGTTTCGCTTTGACCATCCATTCTCCGGGCTTGGGGAGAAACTTTGTCCACGCAGGTTTCGAGGTAAGTATGAGATATGGCAAAGCCATTCCGAGGGCAACGGTCGCGAACAACACGAAAATAATGTGCGCCGGTTGAGAGAAGGCAAAACCAAGTGCAGGTCCGAGAAATGGAGCCGTGCACGGGGTTGCAAGAATGGTTGCAAACACTCCCTCTGCAAACGAGGTTGACATGCTCTTGCCGGATGCGCTTTGCTTCGCAAGCAAATCGCTCATGCCAGCTACCGCGGACCCTGGCAATTGAATTTCATACACTCCAAAAAGACTCAACCCAAAAGCAAAAACAATCGTGCACATCGCAATGACAAAAGCGGGTTCCTGAAACTGAAAGCCCCAGCCAACCTGCTGACCCGCGCCCTGAAGGAGAATGACGATCAGCGCCAGTGAGAGGAAAGAAACAAGAATGCCAAGCGAGAAAATCCATCCAAGTTTGCGAACGCGCCCGGGTTGGTCTCCACCGAGACTGACAAGACCAAAAACCTTCAGGGCTATCACAGGAAGAACACACGGCATGATGTTCAGAAGAATCCCACCGATAAGGGCGAAGACAAAGTAGAGATACAATGGTTGAGATTGCTGTGCATCGAGGATTGTTGTAAACTCTCTATCGAGAATCGATCCACTCCCTTCTTTCTCTTCCCCCTGAAACAACGAAGCGCAAAACTCAGCACTCAACGGTATCTCAACGGATGATCCAGTCCGGACGCCCCCCTCTGGGTGATACACGAGAACGCCCCGCAGCGTTCGTTCTCCCTCTATCGGTTCGTAAGCGGAAAGGGGAAGAGCAACAACCGCCCCATCAATCGAGCTGGAAATCTTCGTGCGCCCGAACTCCACTCCATCAAGAGACTCCGGGTAAAAATCAACCAGCCCGTACTCGTCTGGAACGAGAGCAGTCACCGAAGTCACTGAGAAAATCACACTTTGTTCAGCAGTCCGGGAGGAGAGAGAGAGCTTGTTTGAAGGCTCGAATCCCTTCGGGATGGCAGAGCTGTATCGATCAAACAACTCCTGGTGGGATCTCTGCGGTGGTCCTCCTCGAACCGGCAGGCTAATCGAAATGGAGCCCGACCCGGGAATGCAGACATGCTCACATTCGAGCCAATCGAGGTCTGCCTTAATGCGCACTGGTGATCCAACCGGGAGGGCTGCATCGGTCCTCATTTGGATCAGCAGCATGTTCTCGCCTGCGTACCCGTAGGTCAGAACCTCGCCACCTTCGATGTATTTATGGGGGAGCGGCCACTGTATCTCCCCGGCGGAGACGCCCTTCGGAAGCGTCCATCGGATTGTTGTGGGAAGCCCAGCCTCCCCCGGATTTTTCCAATACGTATGCCACCCTTCATCCATTACCATTAATACGCCAAGAGTAAATTCCGAACCCGGCTGAATGCTGGTGACATTTGCATACGCCTTCACCCGCGTGTGTGGCTCACCATGCAATGGCGATCCAAAGGGTAGAGCGAGGGAAAGAATCAGAAGGAAAGAGAGCTGCGAACGCATTGGTGCATCCATTGTCGTTGGTAACTATTCCTCGTATTCAACACGGTACGGTTGTGAAAAGTGCCGGAAGGCGGAGGGACTCTCTTAGCTGCCCGATTCGTTCTTTTCTTCGGGGGAATGCTGATGGAGAAAATTTTGCCGTGACCTCCGGCGAATCAGGAGGACCATATAGCCAAAAAAACCGACCAGAATTACGGCAACGAGTATAATGTTTGAGCGAACAAAATCGAGAGTCTCTTGAGTAAGAAAATCCATCGTATTCCGAATAAATGAGAATCAATAAGACAGCTATCAATCCACAACCATACGTAGAAAGATAAGAAATGTTTTGGACAATTATCGTCTAAGCCACACATCGGTGAGACGGCCGAGATTTTCCTTGGCGAGCTTGGGAGTGTCAAACTGTCCTGCAAGAGAGCGCTGACGCAAGGCCTCATATAAGCTCACGGCCGCTGCAACGGAAACGTTCAGACTTTGAATCATGCCCATCATGGGAATAACAAAGTTCCCGTCGGCAAGAGACGCCATTTCGTCTGAAACACCTCGATGCTCGTTGCCAAAGACGAGGGCAACTTTCTGCACAAGGCTTAACTCATAGAGTGAGTGCGATTGATTTCCAAGGTGGGTGGCATAGATTACAAACCCCTCATTCTTCAGTGTTTTGATACACTCTTTTCTTGAGCGGTGCTTGCGGCGAAGGAGCCACTTGTTGGCGCTCGAAGAACTTTTCTTTCCGATGGTTGGAAACTTCTCTTCCGTGTAAACAAGTTCCACTTGCAAAACGCCAACAGCATCGCACGTTCTGAAAATCGCGCTCACATTGTGCGGGTCATGGATATTTTCCATAACGACGGTGAGATCGGGCTGCCGTCGTGACAGCACGGACGATACCTTTTCCACTCTCTCGTCACTAGGCGACATTAGCCGGGCCGAAATATGGTATGGTAACCTCGGAAACTTGCGGAGGCTCCCGACGGAGCTCCAGGAAAACAATCGAAGCCCCAGAGAATTGCCGTCGTCAAAATCATGGTGTACCCCGAAGGTGCTTCATGCAGTAGGAGTCGGATCGATACCGGGTTCGTTTGCCTTGCGGCGATAGTATTCTCCCTGCTGGGCATCGCCGGAAAGTTCAAAGAGATGAGCCAGACTCTTGTACAACTCTCGTGGGTTGGGGACAGTCGCAATTCCTTTTTTCAGGAATTCAATCAGCGTGGAAAGAGGCGGGATGTTGAGGTCAGGCTCGTAGCAATCACACGCATCAATGTAGGGATCGGGTGCGGTCGGACGGGCTTCGGCTGCCTTTCGATAGTAATGGAGGGCAAGCTCGTAGTTATCGTTACTGGCATTGGTTACCTCAAATACGCTGGCGAGCCAGATATACACTTCATACGCAAGATCAGGGAACTGGCTGGCGAGCTTCTCGCCAAACAAGCGTACCTCATCGGGTGAAAGAGAATGATTATAGAACAAAAGTTTGTACGGCTCGACGTCGCGGACATCACTTGTAAGGGCGAACTGGAATGCATCAAAAATCTCGTTGAAATCTGAAGAAGTAGAAAAGGTCTTTCGGATTTCTTCCTTTGTATACGATCGCATCGATACTATCTGGTACATTTCGCTCGCCTGCCTTGCCTTGATGGCAACAAACAGTTTAGAAAAAATGCGAGCAGTAATGAAGTGGGAAAATCGCCGCGCGAGAATACGGGTAGGTGATCACCGTCTGCACTGTGGAACTGGTCTGAGCGAGAACAGGTTCACGTACCCATCCCTTCGCCCTGAACATAATAAACCCATTCTTGAAAATCAACCAAAACAAAGAGGGCGGACATCTTGTCCGCCCCCATAAGCCGGTGTGTGAGCATCGCCTACTTTTGGATGATCATTTTCCTGACGCTGGAGAATTGTCCCGCCTGAAGCCTGTAAAAGTACACTCCGCTTGAGAGTGTGGACGCATTGAAGGTGACCGAATAGCGACCGGCAGGATAGTCTCCCCGAACGAGTTCAGCAACTTCACCGCCAAGCAGATTGAACACCTTAATACTCACCGGCGTTAGTTCAGCCAGTTCATAGGCAATGATAGTCGATGGATTGAATGGATTGGGAAAGTTCTGCGCAAGTTGGAACGAAAAAGGCTTTTCGTCAACATCGCCAGCGGATGTCGCTCCTGTTGCATACACAAACTGCGATGAGTCAGGACTTGGTGATACGTTGAACTCATCCCGTGTGATAACATGCCAGGTGTACGTTGATCCATCGACCAGCGATGCAAAATTAGTGAAGGTGAAACTCGTGTCGTTCACTTGCCACGTGCTGTCGAATCCGTTACCAAACAGGTGGAGTTCATAATAATGTGGGTCGGCATTCTGGTCGGCTGTTTTCGTCCATCGGAAGTTTGCGGAAGTCAGCCCGTTGAGTGAGTCCCCGTCGCTCGGATTGAGAAGCGCAACCGGTGTTCGGGCGGTGAGATCTGAAAAACGAAAAACCCAGAGGCCATTCTGCATATCGCCGGCGATAATCTTGCCCGAAGGGAAGTATGGATAGATTCCCCACACACCCGCGTAATTTCCGGGAGTCACTGGTGATGTGTCAAAGCCCCCTGCATCAAGCGGGGTCGCCGGATTTGTAATGTCGACGATACGAATACCGGCAGTGTACCACGCAACGTACGCATAGTCGCCGCGTATGGTAATGTTATGTTCGATGTCAGCAGGTGTTGCGGTAAACGTGTTCACCGGTGAACTGGGTATTGAGGGAAGGTTCCCGATGTCCCAGATCTTCAAGGTCTTCGGCGTTGATCCGATTTCGTCGGTGGTAATTACATGCGACCTGTTCTTCGTCACCCAGGCGTTATGTGTTCCCGATCCAGAGTAGATTATTTTCCCGATCGTTTGAATATTCGACTTATTCCGGGCATCTGCTATCCATAATCCACCGCCGGAGTAAACCGCTGAACCGTAGATCGTATCGCGAAGGACGTAGCTGTCGTGAATGTACTCCGGTTCGTATGCCCCGACGTACACAGGATTTTCAGGATCACCCCGCAGGTCGAAAATAACCATTCCCCCTGGCGACCAGGTTGCACATCCATTCAAGTACATAAACCCATCATGGATGGAAATCGAGTGCGATCGTTGAATATTACCGCCGGCGCCAGTGTAGTTAAACGATTTGATAAGCCACGCGGTATCTGGTAGTTGAGAAAGCTCAATAATCTGGACCCCGCCACCCGCCTCGGTGACGACGTATCCATAATGTTTGTACGTCTTCATTTCGCGCCAGCTGCTATTTGGTCCCCCGATAAAAGCGACCTGGCTGAGCCCGGGGATATCGGTGATGTCAATGATGGATGTCCCCCCGGGGTAGGAAGAGCCTCCATTGACTCCTACGAGCGCATATTCTCTTCCATTGGGCGCCGTGTATCCCCAAATGGCCGAATAACTCCCCAGTGGCTGCACATCGAAGTGTGCAATAGTGTCCACCTGACCCGCAATTGCAGGGGAGGCAATGGCGATAAGAAAAATCACCGAAAAATATCTCTTGACCATAGATGCGATCCTCAATTATTGAACGGGCTAGTATAACAAATCTGAGTTCCGATAACAAGGTGCTATTTCAAAACAACCATGCGTCTCTGAAGGTTCACTCCGTGTGCAGACAAACGGTAAAGATACACGCCGCTAGCAAGCGATTGTGCGCGAAAAGGGATCTTGTATGTACCTGCCTGCAAAGGCTCGTTCACAATCGTTCTGACAAGACGGCCGAGAATATCATACACAACGATAGTCACCATCCCTGGGGATCCAACCTGAAATTGAATGATGGTTTCAGGATTAAATGGATTTGGATAGTTTTGCCCGAGGGCGAACTTTGTTGGAGCCAACAGTTTCTGGTCTACGCCTACAAGAATCGTATCCATCCCACCAAATTGATAGTATCGAGCTGCAAACTCCTGCAGATATTGATTTGCCACGTCCCCATCATGCACGATCAGAGTATTTTCATTGTTAGAATTTTCTGCAGCACTTGACCAGTTGTGTGACCCGGTGAGTACTGCAGGATTCCAGCTGGGATCTTCTGCATCGACAATGAGATATTTGTGGTGGAGCAGCCCCGAACCTGTTTTCAGGCGGACATCCAGTCCGCTGGAGAGAAGATAGTTGAATTCGGAACCGGTGTCCGTATTGTTATCGAACACTCCTCGCACTTTTCTTCCCGCAGAATGCTGTGCAATGAGGGCGTCTGCGAGGTCGCTTCTTGTGAATGTGAGGATGTTCGCTCCTGTAGAGTGCTGGGAACTGTTGATCGTTTCAAGAATGTGCGATGTCGTCCGATCACTTGGACTAAAATAGCTTTCTACCGGTACCCCATTAATGACAAAACGGTGTGGTGTGTTATCCTGCTTGCGCGAACCAAAGCGGGATTGCGATGCATTCGGGATCTGTGTTTGACTTCCCCACATTTCATTGAACTCAAGCAGGTACGCTCCGGCGAGTGCCGGGTCCTGCAATTCAATGACGTTCTGATAGTCACTCGAGGTGCCAGGGTCGGTCGGATTCCAGGAACCGGTCCATACCCAGACACTTTCAGGAGCGCCGCCCCGAGCGTCGAAAACAAAGAACTTATTATGATGAAGTCCAAGTCCGTTGTTGATCGGGTCAAAGCGATCATTGATAAGCGGAACACTGTTAAAGGTCAGGGTGGTAAATCCGCTTGAGTTGATATTGTCGTATTCGCCGATAACGCGCACTTGAATTCCACGGTTCTTTGCATTGACAAGTGCAGTAGCGATACTCGAGCCGGGGGTTCCGCTCAAGCTGTATAGTGCTGCGTCGATAGAATGCTGGGCATTATTAATGCGCTGTAGAAGGAGGGGCACAAAATTCACATTACCTGTGGCGGGTTGGTACCAAGCGAGAGATGTATCAACACTCTTATTGAAATAAACATGTATTTGGCCCGTTGCCTGTGGTGGGGATGCGGTGCTAAAAATCGAAATCGAAGAGAAATTGGTGCCATTTGCATCGCCAGAGCCAACGGCATAGTAATACACCGTCGCAGGGTTCAGTCCGGAAAGAGTGAGCGCATGAGAGAGAACCGGAGTCGTTTCCACAACGCTGTCCGCAAGCGCCGATCGATCAATTCCGAATCGAACGATGCTGCTCGATGCTACATCGGTCGTCCATTGGATACGAACTGACGTCGGCTGAATATTGTCTTCAAAAGGGAACGACGTGATCACCGGGCCAGGGTGGGGGATAATGTCACTGCTATCCCGCGGAACGATTTCGTAATCTGCCGTGAAGGGTGGTCCGGGTGCGGGTGTTCCTGGTTTGAATTGTTTGAGGATTCCAATTATATCAAACTGGCTCGGTGTCGGAGGGAAGGAACTTGCAATAAACACCGCGGTGGTGCCGGTATTGTCGGTAATGGTCGATGCCTGGGAGTTATATGTAACCCCGTTTATACGGATCAGCCGGGATTCATTTGGTTCAGAAAAATCGGGCTGAAATGTATTGTTGACATCGGCACAAGTGACGACCATGGGCTCCGGTACGATACGCCCCGTTGCGTGTCGTACAAGGAGCGGAAACTCCGGCGATATTTCTGTGAGTCCCCGGAATTGAATAATCGACCCGGTCACGGTTATGCTATCTCCTAAATCGATAGCGAAAGGAGGGAGATCAAAACTGAAAACGTTTATTCCGGCCGTTGCATCCTGCAAGTAGAACTCTGTTCTGGTGGAGGAGAGGTTCGCGGTGACAACTCCCGTTACAGTTACCTGTCCGCCGATTTGGTACGGCGCCGTTGGGACGCCCTGGGAATCATTGATGTGGACCAGGACGATCGGGACGAGGTCTAACGTTCTCACAATTGGCTGTTGAGCAAGTGGAGCAGGAGTTTCGCCGGCAAGGCCGGTGAATGTAGAAAACGTTGAGAATCCAAGTACTCCGGGGGTCATGACATTCAGTATGGCGATTGATCCACTCTGTGCAGTATCAATTGCTGCGTTGGAAATTTCCAATGTGTCCCCATTCAGCCCCTTCGAGGCCGACTGAAAACCCAACCCCGAAAGCGAAACGTCAGAGAGATTACCCGACCATGTCCATTCTAGAGGTATCACGAGGCGCACCGTGGTTAACGTGTAATTTGAATCCTGAACAAACGAGAATGTTAACGCGGGGAGAGTTCGGTTGGTGAACACTTCGGATGGGTCGACTGTGACGGTCCCTGTTCCGTTACCGCCAAACTGAAAAGGGGGTTCTGGGGCGCTGCTTGAATTCTGTGGATTGCGTCCGTTTATTTGCGTAACAAAATCGCTACCGTTCACATTGCTGTCGTATCCATTGCCGAGATTGGCGTCCGATCCACCGGGAGCAAGAGAATTGGCGGTTGATGTGGAGAGTGCCTTGCGCTCCACGCTATTGCTGTTTGGACTGGTGCCATGATTCGGCGTAGGAGATCCGCCTTCAGGATCGTTGCCGGTTCCATATCCAACCTTGTCAACCTCAGCAAGCGTATTGTCGATAATGCGGATATTGCCGTTGTCAGCCATACCGCTTCCTGAGGTCCATGAACCGGAGGAGAAATCGGGTGCTACCGTGCCAACATAGGATGTGTTTGCCACGAGGTAGAAGCCACGGGCGGGGATCATTGCGTTCGAGGGCAAGATCGCACGGTCAAACCATGTTGTGCCTGTTGCCGACTTGTATTGCATGACCCACGATGCAAGATTTATTGCATTGTCGGTTGGGTTATAAAGTTCGACGAACTCGTCGGTGGCGGCCGCGGCCCCTCGGGTTGCAAACTCGCTGATTACAACGTGCGTCACCGTTTGTGCGTTGGAAGAAGAAAAAAGGAGAATTCCTGCTGCGAAGCAGGCCATGCTTCGCACATTCATCGGGATTAACATTTGTTTTCCAGATGTTGATGAGTCGGGGAGGTGAATTAAAGATAGATGTTTGGACGGGGAGATACAAGGTCATTATCCTCCGCATCGTTTTGAGATTATTTCTATATTGTCAGTTCTGTTGACAATATCAAGGTGCTAATATCGATGGCTACTATACGACCTTTTCGGGGATACAGACCACTGCCGGAATATGCGTCTCGTGTGGCGTCAAAGCCATATGATGTGCTGACATCGGACGAAGCCCGCCTGGAAGCAGCCGGCGAACCTTTTTCGTTCTTGCGGATTGGAAAACCCGAGATAGACCTGGACACCGAAATAGATATCCATGGCCCGGAAGTTTATGAAAAGGCAAAGGAGAACATTGGCCGATTCTTGAATGAAGGGATCCTGAAGCAGGATCCGCATCCGTTCCTCTATCTGTACAGTCTCTCCAAGGATGGACACAGTCAGGATGGAATTGTCTGCTGTGTTTCAGTGGAGGAGTATGATGATGGCACCATCCGCAAACACGAGTTGACCCGCCCCGACAAGGAGGATGACCGGACGAAGCACATCATTGCCACGAACGCTCAAACAGGGCCGATCTTCCTCACGTATCGCGAGAATCCTGACGTTAATGCGCTCGTCGCCAGTATTCGGAAAGAATCCCCCGAATATGATTTCACTCCGGATGACGGGGTGCGTCATCTGTTCTGGGTAATCGAGAGTCATGACCTGATTACAAAGTTGAAGCAGGAATTTTCAGTAGTCCCGCGGCTGTACGTTGCCGACGGTCATCACCGCGCTGCTGCTGCCGCGCGTGCATGCCGTGAACGCGCGGCAGCCAATCCTTCGCACACGGGAGAGGAAGAATATAATTTTTTCCTTGCGGTTCTTTTTCCCCACACGCAAGTCAGGATCCTGGATTACAACCGGACGTTAAAGGACGATCGTGGCAAGAACCCTGCGGCTCTTCTTCAGGAACTGGAAACAACATTTCATATTGCAACTTCGACGGATAATGTGAGGCCGATTGAGAAACATACCTTCGGGTTGTATATGAAGGAACAATGGTATACGCTTCGTCTGAAAGAGGCGAAAGTCCCCGCAGATGTCATTCAGCGGCTTGACGTGAGCGTGTTGCAGGAGTTTGTGTTGAAGCCGGTGTTTGATGTTCAGGACGTGAGGACAGATCCGCGCATTGATTTTGTGGGCGGTATTCGCGGCGTAGACGAATTGAAAAGGAGAGTTGATGCGGGGAAGGCAACAGTTGCGTTTTCTCTCTGCCCGACATCTGTTGAGGAACTACTCTCAGTTGCCGATGCGGAGAAAATCATGCCGCCCAAATCGACCTGGTTCGAGCCCAAGCTCCGCGACGGTGTGGTGATTCACTTCCTGGACTAATTTCCCGTCGCTGTGCGCAAATGGAATATCGTCTCTGCGTACGCACCCTTGTCTTCTGCACGATTCAAAACGGGGCGCTTGAACGACTTCACGATGGTCATTCCGGCTTTTTCGGCGATCGCAGGGTAGAGGCCATGCTTGTCATTCGCGACGAGGAACACATCGAACCCCTTCCGCACCCATTGGCGAGAGTTACGCAAGACGGCAGCAATATCCTCAACGTATGACGAGCGGGCATCGAGCCCGTGTCCTTTTGACATTGCCCCAATCTCCAGATCATCCGTTCGCTCCAATCCCAGTAGTTCATACGCATACGCATGTTGCTCGTGATAATCGATCAGACCAACGTAGGGGGGACTCGAGAAGATTCCCCGGATCTGTTTCTCCCGTAGCAGACGGCCAAGCAGAGGATTCTTGCTGTCAATATTTGATGGGAGATCAACCGACCGAGAGTCTGCAGTAATACACAATTGTTCGGTGTCCGTCCGCAGTTCCTTAAATGCTGCGAGGCGCTGCATGCCATCTGCAGAATACTTCTTCCACATTTCAACGATGGAAAAGAGTGGTTTGCAGATCTTCTTATGTTTTGAGCAGTAGTACGTTGAAGTTTGTGGCTCATGAAGAGTGGCGAGATCGGAATGTGTCGTCGCACGTGCCGACCGAATTGTTCTGCTCAAAAACAGGAAAAGAACATTTCGAAGAGATCGATCATTCACCGAAGCAATCCCCTCTGAAGCTCTTTTGATTTCAGTGAGAATACTCGGGATATACCAACTCTCGAGAAAGCCCTCAGCCGCCGACGTACTCAGGTATCTGCTATGTTTTCGAAGAAGTTCGTGATAGGTCGGCAGAAACTCCTCGGCCTTCCGTTGACCAAACTCCTTTTCGGGAATCTCTTTGCGATGCACTTTCTGCTTGAACTCAGGCGTTGGAAAGTGTTTCGCGTTGAATCGGGACAACTCTCCCAGGAGAGCCTGCTCGAATACTTTGATAGATTTATGCTCGGCTGAATTCTCCAATGAATCGGTAATTGACCGGACGTGCCGATCCAGCGATTGCAGTTCGCAACGATGGACCTTCACATTCGAGAGCAGTGTGTTGAATGCCGAAACATCAATGCCAATCGCGTGAAGTCCGAGTTCGTTTGCCTGAACCAAGGTCGTCCCGCTCCCACAGAACGGATCGAGGACGATGTCCCCAGGTTTGAAAATCGCTTCCTCCTTAAACTCGTCTGTATGGGAGTCCAAAAAATACTCAACAAGTTGAGGGATGAATTTCCCCTTGTATGGATGGAGACGGTGGACATGCTTTGTGGTGTGAATCTCCCGCAAATGTTCGAAGGACAGATGCCAGTTCAGATCATCTCCAAGTTGATCCTTCCACGATTCTTTTCGTCGAAGGTGCTGCCCTTCGTAGTATCTCTGCAAATCCCGTTGTGAGATTTTCGTCCTGCCTGCAACGCGATGTCTCGATACTCTTCCATACTGGATGAGATAGCTGATGTTGGATGTTGAGACGCTCCGCTGGAGGAACGACGATGCCCAGTCGCTTGCCTCACGGAGTGTAAGAAGGTCGGACGGCTCGAACAATTCAAGAGTCTTGGATGAAGATCGGTTCATGCGAAGATGCGAACTGAAAGGGCTATAATTCCTTTATCAGCTTAACGACTTTCCAGGCAAAATTCACATCTTTTTTCTTTACGGTCACTGGATCGAATTCCGGGTTTAAAGGAATAAGGTGGATATAACTCCCCTCAAACTTGACCTTCTTCAGAGTATCCTCATCGTTCACCCGGACGACGCAGATGTCTCCGCTCCGGGCTTCTCCATGCGGACTGACAATTACAATATCTCCATCCTCGATTCGCGGGGACATGCTGTTTCCTTTGACCTTCAGCGCAAAGGCCTGCGGATCCTTGACATCATCGACGGTAACATAGCTCTCCGCATAATCGGAATGGAAAATCGTCGCGAGCTTCCCCGCCGGGACAGAGGAGAGGAGGGGAATGTCTGCAAGCTTGATCTTGCGACGAAATGATGTGGTCAGCGGGTACACATTATTCGGTCGCGAAGGGGCTTCATACATTTGGCCGGATCCCGTCAAAAGCCATGCAGGAGAGGCGTTGGTGGCCTTTGCGATCTTGTTGATCGCAACTCCATGGGGAACCTGCTCCCCCTTTTCCCATCGCTGAACTGTCCGGGTTGCAACACCGATCTTGTCGGCAAGGGAGGACTGGTCCAATTCTTTGTTCTCGCGTGCTTCGCGTAGACGGTCGCCTATGGTAGATTTCATGATCACCCCGTAAAAGTGAAAGACACATTTGTCGCAGAAGGTCTTGACAAGACGACAATTATGTCGTATCTTGACGGCGCAAGATAAGGAATTGAATCAACTCTGTCAAGCATTTTCTCGGGAGGTTGCATGAAGACGAAATCACCTAATTGGTTTGTTGGGACGAGCGGATGGGAACACGAAGGGTTTGACGCGGCATTGTATCAAATGGGGGAGGCTGATGCGATTGAAAAGCTTTGCTACTATTCCCGCTTCTTTGATGCAACTGAGATACGATCAACCTTCTGGGATGAAGATATCAACGAAGCAGAGGCAAGGCAATGGGTTGCCGCAGTGGAGCAGAACGGTCGGTTTCAATTCACTTTCAAGCTCCATTCCTCTTTGACGCACAGAAAGGATCTAAACACGACCCGGGCGAGGAAGATCCGTAAAGTGGCGCAGGAATTCTTCCAGTCGAACAAGCTCGGTGGAATTCTTGCGCAGTTTCCGTATGCGTTCACAAACACCAGCAGTCACCGGCAATATCTAACAAAGCTCGCTGAGCTATTTCGCGGATTCCCCGTCCACGTAGAGTTCCGTCATGACTCGTGGGATCAATCCACGATTGTTCGCCTTCTGGAGGATTGCCAGCTTCGATCAGTCAGCTCTGATTTACCACGCATCAGCCATTTCATCCCGAGTCTCACGCGACAGGTTGGTGATATTGTGTATGTCCGGCTTCATGGAAGAAACGAAAAGGGGTGGCTAACGAATGAGATGGATAGCCGGTATTCCTACTTGTACAATGTCCGAGAGCTGCGAGAAATCATCCGTCGTATTCAGCTTCTCGCAAGGGATGTGGAGAAAGTGATTGTCATCTGCAACAACACACCGGAAGGAAAAGGTGTTGCAAACGCACTTCAAATCATCTCCCATGTCCAGGAGGGCAAGCAAATACCTCTTCCTCCTGCCACAACTGCTGTATTTCCATTCCTGCTTGAGTGTGGGTCAGTGTTGAAAGACGAGTGGGGATTCGGGGTGGCGGAGGAATTCAGGAAAGCGATCTAATTATGTCGCAGCATTCCCTCAATCCCGCTTCTGATCATGAAAACGGCAATCCCGGTTAGGAATAATGCGGCAACCTTTGCGACAGCCTGCGAGCCGGCTTTTCCCATCGCCCTGCTGATGCGTTTCGCCTGAAGGAAGACAATCAGGACGATTAGCATATTGATTGTCAATGAAGCAATCGTCCATCCGTAACCATATTCATTTTTAACGATAATGATTGTTGTGAGGGCGGCAGGTCCCATGATAAGCGGGATTCCTATGGGAACGATACCCACCGGTTCCTTTGCATCGCCTCTTCTCTCCCGTGCAAACAGCAAATCCTGTACTGCCAGAACCAGCAAGACAATCCCGCCGCCAACACGGAAGTCATTTTCCGTGATGCCAAGAAAGGTGAACAAAAGATCTCCCAGTCCAAGAAAAAGGATCGAGATCGTCAGCGCAGTAAGCGTTGCTTCGATCGTCAGTACTCTGTGTTGCTGATCGCTGAGGTGATCTGTAAGACCGACGAAGAGGGGAAGAACTCCGAACACATCAATCGCAACAAAGAGAGGAATGAACGCGAGGAGGAGGGTCTCCATGCCGCCTTATGCGGTAATCCCGTGGGTTTTCAGGTGGGCACGTATTTTTGTTAAGGCTTCTTCCTCACTGATAAGCAAGCGAGCGCCGGCAAAATGGACCGCCACGTCAAGCGGATCGCGCCTTAGTTGCAGGGATCGCCATACGCAGAAACCAAGACGGTCCTGGTCGTGTGGTTCAACCGTGGGAATACCTGCCACGCTACCGTAAGCGATACGTTCAAGGCTGGTATCAGGATCCTTCCGGACTGATGGAGGTGGTTTCGTAGTCATGCGAAATCCAATTCTCTGAGAAACGACGATTGAAATGATACGACGTACCTAAGGTACTGACTATTCTTCATTGTTTCAATACGTGCTTGAATGAAGAAGGAACAATAAGGTCTCAACATTCTTGATACGGAATACTGGCAGCCGCTGCGTAGGAGCGGACTGCTTGTAGAAAGCGAAATTCCATCCAGGCGCAGTCAGGCAATCCTATTGAGGTTCAGAGTCAGGAGAGTAGATGGTTCAACGTCTGCACGGATTACAACTGATAACCCACCATGAAGTAAAACACGAAAGGTCCTTCCTTCACGGGATTTTCAGGTAAGTCGCGAACGAAATAGAAACTCTTTCCGACAGCAAACGCCGCAAGTCCAAGCGGCGTATCCAAGCCGAGTTGCAACCCGAAACCGTGCCGGAGGGTATTGAATTTTATCTCCTCTGGTACCAACGAAATGGAAGCTGCATCATACCGTGCGCTCAGGTATGTGTCGAAAATAATGTTGAAGGGAAGTCGGTAGCGGTACTCAAAGTTTATGAGAAAGAGTTGCCTGCCGCGGCGATCATCCTCATTTGTTCCGAAGAAGGACGAAAGTCCCCCAAGCCGGAATTGCTCAGAGAGAGGCATCGTTTTGTCGCCAAAACCAAATGTCAACCGGGGGTGTAGTGTGTGCCGCGTACCGAACGTGGTAAATGCTTCCCATGAAAAGTTGAGCGCATTGTATGAGACCTGTCCACCGAATTCTTGAAATGCAAATTCGTAGGAAAGCTTCATGCCGATCCCGTCCGTTGGGAACGGATAGGAATTCTTGCTATCGATGACCGTCCCGAATCGGGCAATGGCAAGTCGGTAGCGCTCGTCGATTGATTCGAGATGATCGATATTCTTGATGTGTATGTTCTGAAGAGTAAACTCAGCTGTTAGATTTCCAAAACGCTCTAACTGTGTCCCAAATACGAGTCGGCCTCCCGTGCGGACTTCGGAGTATTCTCCGGTGCGGATCCGTTCGAATCGCCGCTGATCGGAGGGATCAGCGTCATCAAATGTGTATGTGTCAAAACTCGAAACAAAGCCGCCGATGTTAAATGTGAGATAGGTGTTGAAGATACGGTTGGCTTTGAACTCCAAAGCAGCCTCCCTGTTTCGCGAACCGCCCGAAAAGGTCAGGCCAAGTTCAAGCCCGGCGCCGTTCAGGTTTTCGTCACGGAGATCGACTAATGCCTGCAGGTTCCGTTCATTATCCGCATGAAGACCAAAGCGCACTAACCGGGGCGCCCGTTCTTTCAAACGAATCGTAATCGCGGGTTGCATGGCATCATACCCCACCTCCACATAGACGTATTCGAACAGGGCGGTACTGGCAATATTCGTAAGTCCCTCTCGTGCTTTGTCAATTTGGAAGAGGCTTCCCACCTCCAGGGGAAAGTCGTGAAGCACAAAATCCTCAGAGGTATGAGTCAAGCCCTCCACGTCCAATCGATGAATGATCCCCTCATTGATGACGACTCGGAGGTCCCCGGTCTCTGCGCTGAACGACAGCGTGTCGACGCGAGCGAGCGAGTATCCACGCTGACGGTAAAGACGAAGCAGATCCTCCATTACGGTTGAAGCTCGGCGATAATTGAAAGGCTTCCCATAGAGTGAGAACATTTGCTCCGTTACCTCATCGGTCGGTATAGCGTGTGCACCTTTAACGATAAACGACGTTACATGAGGGTTCTCTTTCACATTGATAACGATCCGACTCAAAGACGAGTCAACAGAGACATTGGCCATAACAGTCTCGTAATCTCCCATTGAGTACAGCTTCTGCAGCATCCTTCGAAGATCTCCATGCGTCACATTCGCAGAATCAATTTCCCGTCGAAGATCAGTCCAAACGGAGTCTGAAATCGACTCCCCCTCTTTCTCCACCATGATTGTGTTTTTGACGAGAACAGTATCATCCGGCGAAGAAGGAACATGGCTCCGAAGAAGACTCAGTAGATTCGCTATCTGGCTTTCTGCTGTGCTGTCCCCTTGTGCGATGAGAGAATCGATATTTCCAAAATCAGAAGAGAGATGCCGCCCGATATCCGGCGTGATAACAATATCCGCATTGTTGAGCTGTATCTCGTTCGGCAACTGCATCATGATCCCCATAATTTGGTCGGCAGTTTGCCACGGGGCGGAGAGTTCATCCTTGTTGCGGAGCGAACTGGTCGAGTTCACGGCAATGACAATATCGCATCCTGCGTTGCGCACTACGTCGACCGGAATATTGGAAAGAAGACCGCCATCGATCAGCTCCATGCCGTCGCGTTCAACCGGATGAAAGAGAAGAGGTACCGTGGCGCTGGCGCGCAATGCCTCGGCCATGGATCCCGAAAAGAGGACAACGCGCTTTCCACTTATGAGATCGGTGCTCACCGCACGAAATGGAATCCGAAGCGCATCAAAATTGGGGTCCGGGTGATAAAGAGCCTGCAATGTCAAGGTGCTCAAAAACTCCGTAAGACGCTGGCCGCTGGAGACGGCAGGGGGAAGAACTGGCTGAAGTCCATCGAAGCGAAGTAGCAAGAAACTTCTGTCTTCCGCCCGTTTCTGATCTATGAATAGCTCTGTCCGGCGTGTTTCTTCTGTAAGAGAAAGAACATCATCCCAGTTGGTAGTGACCGCAATGCTCTCGATTTCAGCCGGGGTGTAACCCGATGCGTAAAGTCCTCCCACGACAGCACCAAGACTCGTCGCGGCGATCATGTCAATAGGAATATTGTGCCGTTCGAGTGCCTTCAAGACACCGATCTGTGCCATTCCGCGGGCGCCGCCGCCACTCAGCACCAAACCGACTTTGGGCCGCCGCAACACCTTCGAGGGATTAAGTCCCGGCAAGCCGTACAGCGAATCAACAACAAGGGGTTGGATAACAGTTGTTTGAGAAAAGCTGTCAGACGAAGTCAGGGGTAGTATTAGGGAAAGCAAAACGGCGACGAACCATGCACGAATGTGCCAACGGAGAAAAAATTGTATAGGCAGTGGTGACGCTTCTTGCACCAAGACTGTTTTCGTTCAGTTGAGAAGTGTTCAGATCAAACCGGTTGGCGAAAACGTATCGCTTTTGTCAGGGAAAATCAAGGATTTGCATTTGACTTCCATTTTGTAGAAGTTTTTTTATAGTCAGTTCGGTTGATATTAGTGAGGCACATTTCAAGTACATGACATTTCTCAACCCGATTTTTCTCCTCGGTCTCTTTGCTGCTGCAATTCCCATCCTGCTTCATCTGTTGAACCTGCGAAAACTCAAAACGGTTGAATTTAGCACCCTTCGTTTCCTGAAGGAAATCCAACGGTCCACGATCCGGCGAGTACGAATACGGCAGTGGCTCCTTCTTCTCCTGCGAACGCTTCTTATTGTCTTTCTTGTCTTTGCTTTCTCCCGCCCCGCCCTCCGCGGATCGGTTGCGTCAGCGATAGGAGCCTCTGCACGAACAACAATGGTCTTCCTGGTGGATGATTCACCGAGCATGTCTATCCGCAATGAGGGGGGCGAGATCTTTGGACAAGTGAAAGGATCTGCAATACAAATGTCGCGATTGATGAGGGATGGTGATGAAGCATACGTAATCCCGTTATCCCAGATTCGACACAAAGAATCGTTTGAGATGGTGCGTTCTCCGGGGGATCTTCAAAAGGCATTGGCTGATTGCGCGCTGTCGGAAGAACGTGTCACGTACCGCGATGCGTTGGATGCTGCAGCAAAAGTATTTTTTTCTTCGAAGAATCTGAACCAAGAGCTATTCCTCTTTACCGATGGTCAAGCATCGGAGTTTGTGGTTTCATCGAAGCCCGAAGATTCGTCGGCACTCTTCAGTGATCGCGTAAGGCTTTTTCTCGTGTCAGCAGGGAAAAATGAGGAAAACTGGGGCATTGCATCGATCTTGCCAAGAACGCAGATAGTCGTGGAGCGAAAACCGGTACGGCTGGATGTCACGGTTGCCAATGAAGGTGAGAACCCGGTGCGTGAAGGTCTGCTCAGCGTTTTTCTCGGCGGGAGTCGCGTTGTTCAAAAGACACTCGATATCCTGCCGGGAGCTGAAACAACTGTGGATGTTTCAATACTGCCTCAAGAGGGGGGATACTTGCACGGCTCAGTTGAAATCGACGAAGACAAATTTGAGGGGGACAATAGACGCTATTTCGTGCTTCATGTTCCGAAACAAATCCGTGTGTTGATTGTCGGGCCACGCCAGAATACGGATCTCATCGGGCTATCCTTGTCAGCGGAGAATGACTCCACCCGGAAGAGCTTGATAGAGTCCAAAGCGATAACGGAGGAGACGCTCTCTGCCACAGAACTTGGAAAATACGAGGTCGTAATTCTTTCAGGAGTAGGAAAGTTTTCCCAGACAGATTCGGATCGGCTTGAGCAGTTTGTGAGGACAGGCGGAGCAATTATTCTGTTTCCGGGGGAGGGAAGCTCCATAGATAATTATAATGCGTCGCTGTTTGATGCGACAGGTATTCCTCCAGTAGCTGCTCCTCCCCCCGCGGTGCAGGGAGACCGCTCCAGTTTTCTTTCCTTCGGACGTGTTGATTTCGATCATCCGCTGTTTGAAGGGTTGTTTGAAAAGCCCGTAAAAGATGAACAGGGAAGGAAATTCGACTCACCAAAGATCTTTCGCAAAATCAATATATCACCCACATCACAAGGGCGCTCGCTGATTCGATTAGCCGATGGCTCGGAATTCCTCACAGAGTATGTGCACGGCAAGGGCCGGATCCTCCTTTGCGCGGTTGCTGCAAATCTGGATTGGTCGGATCTGCCGGTAAAGGGGATTTTTCTTCCGATAATCTATCGAGGAAGCATTTATCTTAGTGCGTCTGAGCATTCAACAGAATCGTATATCGTCGGTCAGGAAATACACACCCAGTCCCGGATTGCAAATACCAGTGCTGGTTTTGTCTTGCGATCTCCCTCCGGGATCGAAGAGAAAATCGTTCCGCGATTTTCGGCAGCGACTGGAGTCGCCACGTTCGTTTCTATCCCGAGCTCGGAAGTCGGGATCTATGAATTGATATCGCAGGAGGAAGGGATGGTTCTGGATGCAGTCGCGGTCAACATCGCTCCGGAAGAGGGTGAGATTCGAATGGCAACGGGCGAAGAAGAATCAGCGCTCTGGAAACGTGTTGGATTGGATATAGAGAGAGTAACGCACATTACGCCGGAACAAAATATCGAGCAGCGCTTGGCGGAGGCTCGGTTCGGAACCGAACTCTGGAAGATCTTCGTCCTCCTCGCACTTCTCTGTGCACTCATCGAAATGGTTGTTGGGCGGACCGCGAAGCATCAAGAGACGGAGGTAAGCGCCTAAGTGCAATTGGTCGAGACGGTGAAAAAGGAACGTGCTCTCTTGGTCGGGGTTGCGACCCAATCGTCGAGGCGGTTCAAGGTGGAGGAATATTTGGATGAGCTTGCGTTTCTGGCCGAGTCGGCGGGTGCAGAAATCGTTGCAAGAATACTCCAGGAACGCCAATCCATCGACGCGGCTTTCTTTATCGGGAGTGGTAAGGCAGAAGAGATTTCATCGCTCGTCGGAGAAAAGGGAATCGATATAGTAATTTTCGATGATGACCTTTCTCCGGTGCAAGTGCGAAACCTGGAAAAGGTGATCAAATGTAAGATTGTCGATCGCAGCGGCATCATTCTCGATATCTTTGCATCCCGGGCGCGATCGCGTGAGGCGAAAACACAGGTACAGCTTGCGCAGCTGCAATACATGCTGCCGCGTCTGACGAGGCAATGGACGCACCTTTCGAAGCAATATGGCGGGATAGGAACAAAAGGACCCGGGGAAACGCAAATTGAAACTGATCGCCGGGCCATCAGGACAGGCATAAGCCATCTTACCCGCAAACTCAAGACCATCGGGATCGAACGAGAAGTACAGCGTAAAGGACGAGAGCATTTTCCGCGGGTTGCACTCGTCGGATATACCAATGCAGGGAAGTCCACTCTTCTTAACTATTTTTCTGACGCGGGTGTTCTTGTTGAAGACAAACTCTTCGCGACCCTCGACGCAACGGTACGTCTGACGGAGATTTCATCTGTTCATAGGATTCTGTTGTCGGATACCGTCGGCTTCATCCGCAAACTGCCGCATCATTTGATCGCTTCGTTCAAGAGTACGCTGGATGAGGTTCGCGAGGCCGAAATGCTTTTGCACGTCATCGACGTCAGTCACCCCCTCTTTGAAGAGCATATCACTGTTGTTCGCGAAACGCTGGAGGAGATAGGGGTGGATCCGGTAACACCAGTTATCATGGTTTTCAATAAGATTGACAGATTGGAAAACCGGGGAGTGCTCCAATACCTGGCTTCTCAATACACGAACGGGGTGTTTATATCTGCGGCGCGGGGGATTAACATTGAAGGACTGAAAGAACGGATCATCGCGCTTCTCGAGCGCCATACGAGTGAACTCACGATGACCTTCGGTCAGAGGGAATATGATTTGATTTCTCGGATTCACGACATTGCCGAAGTTCTTCATACCAGCTACGAGGGGGAGAAGATCACGATGCAATTTCGCATCGATACCCGCCGTGCTGAATGGCTGAAGAAAAGTTGCTCTCCCAAAACCCTCACTCGTGAGTAGAGGCCTGCCGCATTGGGGCGAATTGAAATCCATCGAAAAAATTCCTGCGTGAATACCGGGCAAGGAATGTTGCTTCTTCAATCTTCACGTCTCTATCCTCTCTGTATGCTGAAAGTTTCGATGGAGTCATCACGAGCAGCGTGTGCTCATCACGGTTGATGCGGGCACTCCCTTTCCAGCCATCGCCATTCCACAATATGCACAGGAAATTCAAAGTCAATGCAATGTCGGGAGAATGAACGGAAAGACGAAAGGCTTGCTCGTCATTATCGTAGGAGATATGCAAAGGATGTCTGCCGACGTAGACTGTAAAATCAACGCTCGAGAGGGGCACTGGAAGGAGAGGCGTCAGAGTGATTACGGGGATGGACGCGTCGATCGACACTCCCAGGTATGTTTCATAAATTGACAATGAATAGGATGTGATGGAGGGAAGGTATACCGGTGTGGTTGCACTTTTAACGGACTGCGACTTTACATTCGGGAGGCATCCAACAACACCCTCGCCAAGGATGGAACGTGTCAACCCGACGGTAATCTTGAGGCTGAGATCCTCCCGGTCGAATCGTGCCAAGGCCTGAATGATATCGCGCGAAAGAACCGGCCACACGGCTCCATCGAAGAGAGAGAGACCCGGTAACGACGGCGAGAGCGTCGCAACACCCTCCAGTGTCACAAGGTGGTCCATCACATCCTCCACTATTTCCTTCCGACTTATCTCGCTTCGGAGAATATCAAATGAGGATAACACGTTGGGCCGTGACTCGTACACGGGAACCCCATTGGGAAGAAGATGGTCATACATCCGCTGATGCAGGGTATCCATGTAGAATTCATTGATGGCATTCATCGTCTTTTCTGCACCGAGTCCCCAGACGGACGCTTGCACGCTGTCGTAGAAGTAGGAAGCAAACAACGCACCGATATACTGGTGAAAATACCAATTGCTCTGAACCTCAATTGCCCTGTTGCCTCTGCGCGGCCCGACGCCGTCGGCGCGCATCCATGTTTCATTGGCGCCATGGATCAGCAAGCCAAGCGAGTCAACCCGATTACTCAAAGGCCCATCAATACTCCTTTGAATGAAAGGGAAGATCGAACGGGCGAGCGCGGTGTCGTTGGAGGCGGCGATGTAGCTGTACAGCTGCCGGACAAACAAGGACGTAACATCCGCGCCATCGTATCTCATTTGCTTCCCGCTGATTCGCGATGCAATTCTCCCCGAGGTGGGACTATTCTGTTCAACGTCCTGGTATGCAGCAATCCTCGTGATCAAGCTGTGAAGCTCGGGTGGGTTTCCCAAAGAAAGATTGAGGGACGACAATGATTCAACGATGGGACGAATATCTGTTGCCCGGGGTTGAGGGACTTCTGTCATCAAGGAAATATCTGATCCGGTCGTGAGCATCCCGTCGGCCATCAACTGTGCCCATCGTACTGCCCTGGTGAGGTTTTCATCCTCTGTTGAGAAGTACATCCTGTTCAGGAGACTATCACAGCGGTCTTTGTTCCTTTGCCGATACTCCTGCAAGGAAGGAAAGATTACTTCGGCTTCGACCCGTTGTATGTGATCGTACACGAGGATAAAGTTTGCAATTCGCCCGTGCACCTGAGCACTTTCTGATGAGTTCGCTAGGTTCTCAGTTGACGCGATTGATATCGTGTTCTTCAATTCAGGTTTCTGAGAGCATACGAGAGTCGCAACTGATGCTGCGCGAATCTCCACTTCGACAGCGTGCGTCGTTGCTGAAGAAACGAAGAGGTTGTGCACGACAACGGTATCTGCATTATGGACATAGACGACCTTGTGAGGAAAAACAGTAACGAGAGACTTTTCCCAGAGTACCTCATCCCCATCAATTGACGCGTGGAAAGACCGGCAAATAGTTTGTGGGCCAACGAACCATGTGAAACCAAGCCCGGACGCTGTGCTTTCTTGTCCTGTGCGAAGAAGATACCCGCCGCGCTTGTCCGAAAGCATGAATCCGCGGTCAGGAGATTGAATTGAGATGCCCAAATCATCGACGCTAACACGAGGCCGCCGGGAGATTTCGGGTTTCCGACTTGATTGACACCCGGACAAAAGAATGACAAGAACAATTGTGAAGAGAATTCTCATCGATCACACTTTCCAAAGTTGACAAAAGAGTTGCGAGAAAATAGGGAAATACATCGTGAGATCAAACAATCGAGATTGATGGTGGTAGCATCAGATGGCATCGTCCCTTCGTTTTTGGTATCTTGACTGAAATTGGAAAGGACCATTGATGATACATGTTGCTATTGAGGCCGCAAAAGAAGCCGGGAAGTTCCTGAAATATAACACTGGGAAAGTGAAGAGTATTGAGATAAAGAAGGGCGAGGAACGAAATCTCGTCTCTGATCTGGACAAAGCATCCGAGGAAAAAATTATTCAACACATTCACCGGCATTACCCGAATCATGCGATTCTTGCGGAGGAAAGCGGGGCAAGTGACGCCGTTGCCGAATACAAGTGGGTCATTGATCCTCTGGACGGGACGACGAACTATCTCCATGGTGTCCCTGTCTATTGTGTAACAATCGCTCTTGAGCGCAAGGGGGAACTTGTTGCGGGGGTAATTTATGATCCGAACATGGATGAATTGTTCACCGTGGAGAAGGGAAGCGGCGCTTATATGAACGGGAAGAAACTCTCCGTTTCATCCTCCTCCACACTGATTGCCAGCCTGCTCGTGACGGGTTTTCCGTACGATATCAGTGTGAACCCCGATCACGCTATCGATCACTTCGTTCATTTCCTGACGAAAAGTGGAGGAATACGAAGGCTTGGGTCGGCTGCGTTGGATCTCGCGTATATTGCATCAGGAAGGTTTGATGGATTCTGGGAAGTGAATCTCAACCCATGGGATATGGCAGCAGGTGTGTTGCTGGTGGAGGAAGCAGGGGGGAGGGTAACAAATTTTCTCGGGAGACCGAGCTCTATCTACTTAAAACAGGTGCTTGCAACAAATGGTAAGATTCACGACCAGATGGTCTCAGTGCTCAGTCAGCCCGCCCCTTGAAATCATTCCCGAAAAGAAGACTCCGGCTCGAGTTTTCCGAGAATCGTTTTTAGAATATCTTCCTTCGTCTTCAACCGAAGCTTCTCTTCTGCGTCGCTGGTTTCGAGAATAGACCGGCGTAACGCCAGCAAGTGCTCACGAAGTGTATCAGCAAGGGCATCCCGTTCTTCGGGGCTCAGTCCATCATTCATGAGGAAGAGTGTCTAAGAAAGAAAAAAGCGGTTCCTTGTGAAACCGCCCAAGATGAACAATATGCAAGAAGTTACCCGGCCGCTGGAGCGACGATCTTCTCTTTCTCCAGCTTTCCGATGAGGCGACGAAGCATTTCTTCAGTCTGTCTGAATCCCTGCTTATCATTGTACTCCTCTGCATCAAGCAACTCTCGCCTGACGCTGTCAAGACGCTGGTGGAGAACATCAATCAGCGCGTCCATTTCCACCGCATTAAGGGTTTGGATCATTGCCGCTTCTCCTCGAAAGTATTCCTACGCCCACAAGAATGTACGCGCAAGGTCCACGAATGTCAAGCCCCCTTTTTGCTAATCCCTTCGAACGCAATACGATGTGCCAAAGGACACCACTTTTGTGGCTATGACCGTGATGTTTCTTACAAAACCAAATGCAATCAATACATCTTAATCATATCAAAAAACATCACTCCAAACATGAAAAGGAAGGCAAGCAGAAAAAAAGCGGCAATACCTGTTGCCGTGAGTCGATGCTTGGTTTCCGGCCAATCGATTGGTAGCAACGGATGTGTTTTGACGGTCATGTCGTTCATGATCATTGTTTGACACGCGAGCCGTGTGTCATTTTGGATTTCATGTGCAATCGCAAAATTTCCACGCAATGTTGCTTCCTCGTCCTGACCTCGTTGCGAAGTGCCCCGGTTTCCTACTATCTCCACGCAACAGGTTCCGCAAAGATTATGCCCCCGACAGTTAAGCGCCCTGTCAATCGGCCTGTACGGTGGGATACCGACTTTGAGCATGAATTCACGAAGGTTCACTCCTTGTTCTACTTCGAATGTTTTATGTTCATTGTGAAATGTTACGACCGGCATTGGAATATCCTTTGTTCAATCGGCGAATTTTGCGCTTGAAATGCATCGCGACCAGAAATAATAAGATTGTTTTTTCGTCTAATGTCAATACAGGGACGGCGCGGTCCAGGGGTGCTGTCCTTTGTCATCAATGTATTTGTGAATTGCCGGAAGGACAGGCGGCGCACTCCCCTTGACCGAAATACAGGCAAGAAATCTTTTCGCGGCCTTCTGGATTATTTCGCTTTTGTCAGTGGAGAGCGTCGCAATTGACTCACCTTTCTGAACAGCGTCACCGACTTTTTTTTGTAACTGGATTCCCGCTTTTGGATCGATAACATCATCAACTTTGAGCCGTCCTGCGCCCAATTCTGTTGCAAGTACGCCGATCCCGAATGTATCAAAACCGGCAACATAACCATCAAGGGGACTGATGACATCGATGGAGTGATCCGATTCTGGATAGCGATCGAGGTTTTCGAGAAGTTGAGAATCTCCCCCCTGCCGGGTCACCAACTGCAGGAACTTCTCGTACGCCTTCCCGGACCAGATCGCGTCCTGACACAGCTTCATTCCTTCGTGGATTGAAGCAGCCTTGCCTCCCAACCAGACCATTGCGCCTCCAAGAACATAAGTCACCTCCATGAGGTCTGGTATCCGTTTGCCCCTAAGGCAGTCAACAGACTCGACAACCTCGAGCCAATTTCCGATTTTTGTGCCAAGAGGCTGGCTCATATCGGTGACAAATCCGACGGTTTTTTTGCCCATCTGATTCCCAAGTCCAACAAGGGTGGATCCAAGGGCCAAGGAATCTTCCTGACTCTTCATGAAAGCGCCGTTCCCCGTCTTGATATCCAGAACAAGCGCATCGATTCCTTCGGCCAGCTTCTTGCTCATGATGCTTCCTGCAATCAACGGGATGGACTCGACTGTTGCAGTAACATCGCGCAGGGCGTACATCTTCCTGTCCGCCGGAACTAATTTTTCGGTCTGTCCGATGAGCACGACGCCGAGTTCGCCAACAATCTTTTTATACTCCTCGATGGAAAGATCGGTCCGAAATCCGGGAATCGACTCCAGCTTGTCCAATGTTCCACCGGTATGCCCCAGCCCCCGGCCGGAGATCATTGGGACGGGGACGCCACAGGCTGCTACCATGGGGGCAAGTATTAAGGACACCTTATCCCCGACCCCTCCGGTTGAATGCTTGTCGACCTTGATGCCAGGAAGAGTACCAAGGTCGATCACCTCGCCGGAATGCAGCATTACTTCAGTAAACACGCGGGTCTCTTCCGGTGTCATCCCCTGAAAGAAAACGGCCATCAAGAAGGCGGTCATCTGGTAATCGGGAAGAGAGCCCTTGACATATCCGTCGATGAATTGCTCCAGCTCGGTGCGGGAGAGATGTTCCCCGTTTCGTTTTCGCCGGATAAGTTCAACAGGATTCATTGCGAAAGCACGATCGGCAAGAGGTCAGGGAATGAATCAATGAGATAGCGCGGGCGAAGATCGGAAAGAGCCGGGCGTGCAAACGCACCATAGGTAACAGAACATGCGTCGATTCCGGCGTTGTGTGCGGCCAGGATGTCTTTGTCGGTGTCTCCGACCATCAGGGTGTCCTCACGTCCCCAGTGTTGATCCCGGAGAATACATTCTATGATTGTTGGATCGGGCTTGAACGGGATGTTATCCGACCCCTGGAGCTGGTCGAAAAGATAGGTGATGCCGAAGTGGTCTGTTCCCCGCTGAATGCCATGCCCTTTCTTTGTTGACGCGATGGCCAGGCGGATTCCGTTCTCGTAAAGAGTCTTAAGCGTCTCCCGAACCCCGGGGAACAATGTTGTTGTTCGCAATGCTCTGCTTGGGTAATACTCGGAATAGAGAGCAGAAGCCTCTTCGATTCGATGGTGTAATGATGAAGGGAGGAGGACGCGAAACGTTTCATCCAGCGGTTTGCCAATGTGAGGAAAAATCTCTTCCGTCGAAATTCCATTCACGCCAAGGTGCGCAAGGACCCACAGTTGCGCTTCGGCAATATCCCGCTTCGAGTCCGTGATCGTTCCGTCAAAGTCAAAGATGATGTTCGCGTATGCCACTAGCACTCGACTTTCATGGTAAATCGTCGTTTGCAAGTGTTGCATTCGAATTCAAAGGTTGCCCAATTATTTCGCTCATAGTAGGAAATCTCCGCGAGCTCCCCTTCACACGATTCCACGATGCACGACTTGAGATCCAGCCGGTACGTGCGCTGATGATGCGGAGAAGTCATGATGAGCTCCGCGATTGATGAAGCTGTTGTTGTGCGGCGGTAAGCCCGATAATAGTCTTTGCATCTCTTATTTCCCCCGTCCCGATCATAGCCAGCGCTTTTTCAAGGGGAAATCGGTGGACAGTCATTGAACTTTCTCCCTCCTCACGTGCGGTGCCCCGTGATGAGATCGAAAGGCCTGTCGCAAGGAAGAGATGAATTACTTCATCGCAAAAACCAGGAGTTGTGTAAATCGAGAGGAGTTTTTCAAGTCGCGCAGCAACAAGACCAGTCTCCTCCTGAAGCTCTCTCGCTCCGGCGACGGCAGGATCCTCTCCCGGCGCGAGCTTCCCAGCAGGGAGTTCAAGAAGACGATTCGCAAACGGATACCGGAGTTGCTCGATCAGAACCACATCATTTCCATCGGTGATCGGGACAACGGCTGCTCCCCCCGGATGATGCGCTATCTCCCGGATGCCGGTGGCTCCCGAGGGGTATTCAACTTCATCGACGATCAAATCAAAGACCTTACCCCGATACGGCATCGCCCGAGAAATTCGCTTCAACTCCATCTTACGAAGAAGACTTCATATGAACCACTCGCTGTGGGAACGGAATCTCGATGCCTTCTTTTTCAAAGGCAAGGTATGCTTGCTCTCGCACCAGATTTTCTGCTGAATATCGCTTGGTGAAGTCAGCAGCCCGTGCGACAAGAGTAAATTCAATCGCAGAGTCAGCCATAGCCGTAAAGTGTACTTCCGGGGCCGGGTCTTTGAGGATGTCAGGGTGCTTATCTGCCAACCCTATGAGAATATTTCGCACCTTCGCCGGGTCTGATCCATATGCCACACCGACAACAACCTTCGCGCGCATTTGATTATGAGGGTAGGCGAGATTGATAATACGACCTTTGATGAGAGTTGCGTTCGGGACAAGCACGAGGTTTTGGTCAAAGTTCAGTACTTTCGTTGATCGTAGACCAATTTCATATACATCTCCCGTATCTCCCGACTCAAGAACGACCCGGTCACCAACACGAAAAGGTCTATCCACTAGAATAACAAAACCAGCAATCATATTCGCGAGCGTATCCTGAGCCGCCAGGGCAACGGCAAGAGATCCGACACCGAGGGACAAGAGCAGGCTGCCGATGTTCACGCCAAAGTGATCCAACACGATCACGAGACCGACGATCATAGCGACCAAGGTTACTACGGACTTCGTGATTGGTCGAAGAGTAAGCTTGAGTGTATCGTTCGGATCTTTGGCAATATCATCGAGGTACCACTCTATACTTGCCCGGACGACGCCGATGACAACGCGGATGACAAGATACACGAGAATAACGTACAATATTGATCCCGCGTAATCGAGTACCTGATCGGCAGTGACGTCAGCGCCGGTCAAGCCCTTTCGTATTTCTCGAACCGCAATTTGTAATCCTATGACAGACATGAGCGCCTTAACCGAGCCGAGGACGACTTCCAGGATCTTATCATCCAACTCCGTTTTCGTCCGCTGCGAGATCCGCTTTCCGACAAAGCGAATCACAGCCTTCACTGCGTGCGAAAGAAAATAAAACACACACGCGATGAGGAAGGCAACGAGCAGATGATACGTTTGCGGCGTTCCGGTGAATTCTCTTAACCACTCCATGGTTCTTTTCCTCCTTCCCTATTTGTTTCCGCGACTGCCGGGCTTCACAAGTGGCAATCCATTACGACACAGCGGGCATGTTTCCGGTTCATGCGTTTGAACGGACATCTGGAGCAGGGCAAATTGGTCATCCCGTTTCTCTACCGGAAAGCGGACGCTACCGCCACTCCGGTCCACGACAAACCCGACACCTGCAAGTGTAGAACCACAAGCCCTGACAATATCAATCACTTCAAACACTGACCCACCGGTTGTGACGACGTCTTCGCAGACGAGGACACGCTCACCCGGTTTCAGTTCGAAACCACGACGAAGTTGCAGAACGCCATCCTTGCGTTCGGCGAACACTGTTCTCGCGTTCAACACGCGGCCGACTTCCTGGCCCACAACGATTCCACCGATTGCCGGCGCGATGACGACATCCACCTTTGCCCCAGAGAAGTGCTGAGCAACATGAGCACACAATTGTGTGGTATGCCGAGGGTGCTGGAGTACTTTAGCGCATTGAAAATATTGCGGACTGTGCAAACCCGAGGTCAACTGGAAATGACCTTGCAGCAGCGCCCCTGTCTCGTTAAATATCGTCAGAATTTGCTCTTGTGTCATTTCATGTGTGTTACAAACGCACAACAACTCCTCCACGGAGGAAAAATGTGGTTCCGCGCGACGGATCGTTGTGGACATAAGACAGTTTTCCCTCCAGCTCGATCCAGAATCCACGCACGATATACAGGTCGAAACCGGCCGCGACATTCGACGCAAGCCGAAATCGTCTCGGGATGTTGTAATAGGTAACACGCACACTATCCACCACCTCGCGGTACTCCGTGGGAGTTACCTGGGCGGCGCCAAGCTGGCCGAGAAAGAAGGGTGTCAGCCTTGCCTGAGGGACGGGGACAAATTTGGCAGTCAACAGGACACTTATCCCAAGAATATTTTTTTCCCGGACAGGAATTGTCGGAAATTTTGTGCTAAAATCGCTGGGCTTAAAGACATAGCTTGCTACGTCAAGCCCCATTCCAACAGAAACCGATCTGCTCACGTGAACCAACACCTGCGCGGCTCCAGTCGGGCCCGCTCCCCAGAACTCTGTCAATCCTGCCTTGGATAGAGGGGAGGAAATCCCGCCAAGGATCGTAATCGTCGCACGCCGAGCCCCGGATGAATCGGTAGATTGTGGGTTGAAGGACGAAGGCGGTGTTGTGTTGTGTGTCGGACTGGGTTGAGAACGGGATGGTATGGATAGTACAAGAGTGAATGCGAAAATAAGAATGGACAGGCGTAGGATCATTCGATTCCAGAATTATTGAAAGTTCGGTCGTCTAACGACACGATACGCTCCTCTCGCAAGGAATATACTAAACTTTTGCGGTGAGTCCAACCATCAGATCGTTGCGATGCATTTCAATTCGATCGCAATCGGCGTGGGAAGGGCGGTGACCTCGACCGTAGTTCTACAGGGTCTATTCTTCCGAAAGTACTCAGCATAGACCCGATTGAATATGTGGAAGTCATTCTTCATGTTGGTAAGAAAGACCGTAACGTCGACGAGATTTTCCCAATCTGATCCGGCCTCCTCGAGGATGAGTCGAACGTTCTTGAACACTGACCTACTTTGAGTTTCAATGTCGTACGAAAGAATATTTCCATGACCGTCGACCTCGACGCCGGGAATTCGGATCGTGCCTCGCACTCGCGGTCCCACGCCAGATAAGAAGAGCAGGTTCCCGACTTTACGTGCATGCGGATACGGACCAACGGGCTCAGGAGCGGCATTCGATATGATGCTGTCGGAACTCATAATTTGATGCACACGTTCTTAGGTTCCGTGAAAAAACGAAGCGCCTCTAGCCCCCCCTCTCGCCCAAGACCGGAGTTTTTCATGCCACCAAACGGCGTACGTAAATCCCGGAGGAGCCAGCAATTGACCCATACAATGCCTGAGTGAATACGTGCCGCAATCCGATGTGCACGGGTAAGATTGTCGGTCCAGAGAATTGCCGCGAGACCGTACTGAGTGCTGTTGGCGTCCTGCAATACCTCATCCTCTCGATCAAACGGGGTAAGCGTGACCACTGGCCCAAAGATTTCTTCCTGATTGGTGCGACAGGTATGAGGGAGTCCTTCAATGATGGTCGGTTCTACAAACCATCCATTGCTGCAACGGCCGCCGGGATTCACCTTTTTTCCGCCGAAGAGAATTGTCCCGCCTTCGTCCCTGGCCAACGCAATATATGAGATAATCTTCTCCCGGTGTGCTTCTGACACGACGGCCCCAAGATTTGTTCCGGACTCAAGAGGATCACCGACTTTCAAGCTTTTCACCGCATCGATGAAATCCTGTTTGAATTGCTTGTACAAAGACCTCTCCACAAAGATCCTCGAACCACAGAGACATATCTCCCCCTGATTCGAAAAAGAGGATTGAACAGTTGTTTTCAACATCTCAGGATAGTTGCAATCAGCGAAGATGATCGCCGGATTCTTTCCGCCCATTTCCAAGGATAGTTTCTTGAACATCGGGGCGGCTGTTTGTGCGATTGTTCGGCCCGTCGCCGTTCCTCCGGTAAAAGAAATTGCCGGAACGTCGCGATGTGCGACAATTGCCTGTCCAACCTTTGTGCCCAACCCATGCACGATGTTCAACACTCCCGGCGGGAGGCCCGCTTCGATACAGAGCGAGGAGAGCATAAACGCAGTCATAGGTGTTAGCTCTGAAGGCTTGGCCACAACACAGTTCCCCGCGGCAAGGGCGGGCGCGATCTTCCACGTGAAAAGGTAAATTGGAAGATTCCAGGGAGAAATACATCCGGCAACGCCGAGAGGAGAGCGAAGTGTATAGTTGATGGCCGCCTGCTCCATAGGATGAGCTTCGCTTGCAAAGTGCATTAAGGAAGAGGCAAAGAAACGAAAGTTAGAAACGGCACGAGGTATGTCGACACTGTGTGCTAACGCAAGCGGTTTTCCCTGATCGGTGGATTCAGCAAGAGCAAACTGCTCAGTATCTCGCTCAATCAGTTGACTTATGCGAAAGAGAAGACGAGACCGTTCCTCGGTTGGAGTGGTTGACCACGCCGGGAAAGCATTCTTGGCTGCGTCAACAGCGCGAGCAACATCAATCTCATCTGAGTCAGGCAGGGAAGAATACGCATCGCCTGTCGCGGGATTGAAGTTTTCCAATGTAGCGCCGTCCGCGGACGGAATGAGCTTGCCGCCAATATAGTTTTTGAGTTGTTCCATTTATCTAAAGGCAGCTCAAACGACCCCCGTCAACCGGGAGATTAATTCCGTTCACATAGGAGGCGGCCGGAGACGCAAGGAACGCAACTGCCGCAGCCACTTCACTGGGTTCTGCGAATCGTCTTGCCGGAATCTCGGCGATCATCTCAGCCGCGACTGTGTCCCCATCCACGTTCAGTTTCTCCGCTCGCGCTTTGATCAACGAATCGAGTCTGCCCGTCTTGATTGTTCCGGGAAGGACATTATTAACAGTAATATTGAACTTGCCAAGTTCGCCGGCAAGCGTTTTCGCCCACGATGCAACCGCTCCCCGAATTGTGTTCGAGACCCCCAAATTGGGGATCGGCTGCTTGACCGAACTTGAGATGATGTTAATGATTCGTCCGTACCCTGCCTTTTTCATTCCGGCAACAAATGACTGCACAAGTATGTGATTGCAAAGAAGGTGCTGCGCGAATGTTCCGACAAATTCTTCCGTTTGTGCCTCTGCGATGGGACCTCCTTTTGGTCCTCCTGAATTATTCACCAAAATATGAACTATGGGCGCTTTCGCAGCATAGGTGTTGAGCACCGCGCGAAGTGTCTCAGGCTTTGAAAAATCTGCGACGAGGAAATCATGGGTTTGATTGTTCGCTGCGGGGAGGTCACGGAGGGCTTGCGTGAGCGCTTCGGAGTTTCTGGCAATGAGAGTGATGCTTGCCCCCATTGACGCGAGTTCCATGGCGACAGCGTACCCGATACCCCGCGTGGAGCCGCACACCACGGCTTTCTTCCCTGAGATGTTCAGCTCCATCGGCAGCGTTCTCTTTGAGGTTGTTTGGTCAAATCAGCGTTGTTGTGCGTAAGCAAACCCGAGACTCTTCCGTACTTCCGCGGGAAGATCAGGAAGTGTTGATCGTGGGATGAGAAACGTCGACAGGTTGAAGAGATCCCCGAAGACCCTGTACTTTTCCACTGTTGCTTTCAGATAATTGTATCCTGTCGATCCGCCGGTTCCTATCTTGGTCCCGATCATTCGATGAACCATCTGGGCATGTCGGTACCGCCACATGGTGAACATTTCGTCGACATCCATGAGAGCAGTGAGAAGACGAAATGGGAGATGCAGAATCGGTTCATCGCGGTACAGCTGGATCAACAATGCGGCTTGCAGGGCCTTGTGCGACAATTGTCGCTTCCCCTTCGAGACAACATCGTTATGTTTCGTTTTGTCAATAACGGCCGCGAAGCTTTCTTCATTGGCCGCAAGCTCCAGCAGTTGCTTCTTCTTCTCCTCTTTGCTCGTGAGAGGATTCCCCGTGATGATATCGCGATCGCTCTTGAGCATCTTGTTCACGGCTGAGCGATAATGTTCCCAGAAGTTGAATCCACCGAAATCCAGAAAAGGTGTTCGTTCCAGCCAACGCTCCATCACCTGGAAGAGGGAGGCCTGCTTCTCGGAAGACTTGATGATTTCCTGGTGGTCCGGAGTCACGTTTTGATAATACGCCTGCTTATTATACAAGAGGCGCTGCTCAGGCTTCATCCCCATGATGTTCTCGATCAGACGAAACTGAACACTCTGAAATCCCGACGCCGGAAACAGGAAATCCCTGAATTCCAAAAAATCAAGCGGCGTCATCGTCTCCATGACGCGCAATTGATCCACGAGGAGTTTCTGAATCTCGGTTACCCTGGTCAGGCGCAACACCGCCACACCAACATCCTTCTCGTCGACATATTTCTTTCCAAACACCTCCACAACCGACTGCATTTCGTGCAGAATCTGTTTGAACCAGAGTTCATACACCTGGTGCACAATAATGAAAAGCATTTCATCGTGGGCATGAGCGCCATGTTCGTCGCTCTTCGGGAGTTGACTGGAAAGCAGCTGGTCGAGCTTCAGATAGTCGCCGTAGTAGACCGGCGCATCATTCTTTCGCATTGCACTTCCTCTTTTGCCTTAGGAAACCAAAAAGACTTTTGAAAGTCAAGAGAACAAACGCCCCGGCTGTGCAGCTCGGTGCAGTACCATGCATCAACCTTTCGCGTCTGTAAACTGTGAACGGAGACGCACCGGCGATCCTGCTTTCCGTATCATTCTGAGATTCAACATTTCCACAAAAACGGAGAACGCCATCGCAAAATAAATATAACCCTTCGGGATATGCTGGCCAAAGCCCTCTGCAATGAGCGACACGCCGATCAGCAGGAGAAAGGACAACGCAAGCATCTTCACCGTTGGATGACGCTCGACGAAATCACCGACCGCCCTGGCAAATATTAGCATCACACCCACCGCAACGACGACTGCGATGACCATGATTGCAAGCTGATTCACCATCCCGATTGCGGTAATGACTGAATCGAGTGAGAAGACGATATCCAAGACAAGGATTTGAATGATGACTCCGCGAAAGGATACGATCGCCTTCGCTTTCTGCCCCTCCTCGTCTCCTTCGAGCTTGTTGTGGATTTCATGCGTACTTTTGGCGAGGAGAAAAAGTCCCCCCGCAAGAAGTATGAGGTCTCGTCCTGATACGTCCTGTCCAAGAAGAGTAAAGAGAGGTTGGGTGAGTTGCATGATCAGGGTCAAAGAAAACAACAGGCCGATTCGGGTAAACATTGCGAGCGATAGACCAAGTCGGCGCGCCCTTGCCTGTTGGTTTGCGGGAAGTTTTCCGGCGAGGATAGAAATGAAAACGATATTGTCTATGCCGAGGACGATTTCTAGGACTGTGAGGGTGATGAGGGCGACCCAGGTTTGTGGATCAATGATCCATTCCATGTGCAAACTCGCAATGAATTTGATTGGTTGGCTGAAGTGAGAATCGTGCATGACAAGGTAGCAAAAAAGCAAGACAACTAGGTCGGAGGATGCTTCTAAGGGTGGGAAATCTGTATCTTTACCAGGCTATTTTTGAAAGCGAACGTGGGACATACTCAATACATTGCAGGCAAGTGTAATATCGGTGCTGATGAAGTTCGAAGGCGCATGATTATTGGTTACGCCGGCCTTGTGATCACCATA
>QKGJ01000232.1 GCA_003251275.1 Ignavibacteria bacterium | reverse complement strand
GTGAGTGACAGTAGGTTCGTCACACTGAGGTCGTGCGATTCCTCGGGGGAATCCTCCGCTTTCTTCGCTTCTTCAGCCGCAAGGTTCCGGCTCGCTTCTCCGAGGAATTCCTCTCCGTAGGTCTCTTCTTCCTGCATCGGTTCATTCAACACCGCTTCCGACTTTTCCGGCAAGAAAAATACCGGAAGCGCCTCCCGAAATACAAATATGGTGATCAGTGCAATGAGCGCCAGGGAAACGAAGGCTACGGCCTTGATGATTTTTTCCGCAAGAAAGTCTCCGAGCCTGAATTGTTTCTTCAAGCTTCCTGGCACATCGATGCCCGCTCCATTCGGCAGGTTTCCTCTGGACACAATTGTGGTTGCAACACCGTTCACACTTTGCTGAGCATCAGCGTTGTTGAGAAGAATTGTATTTTTTTTCCCTCGCTTGCTCATTCAGTGGAGCGGATGGGAAAATAGCCCACCTCTTCAACAACCTTTTGGCCTTGCTTGCTGAGCGCCCAGTCAATGTATTTCTTGACGTTGCCCGTTGGCCGTTTGATCACATACATGTAAAGAAACCGGCTGATAGGGTATTGACCGGATTTAATGGATTTCATCTCGGGCTTTAGTGCAGGCGAGTTCGCATCCTTTTTTACGCCAACATCCCGAACGCCTTCGGCATACGCAGCTCCGCCGAAGCCGATGCCGAACTTGTCCTTCGCAACAGCATTCACCACCGCCGCTGTCCCCGGAAGACTCAAGGCGGAGGGTGCGAAGTCTTCGTCATTCAGCACTTCCTCTTTAAAATAGACGTACGTTCCCGAGTTATTCTCCCTGCTATAGAGTATGATCTTTGCGTCAGGTCCACCCACTTCTTTCCAATTCGTTATCTTCCCCGTGAACATTTTCTTCAGCTGATCAAGGGTAAGCTCTTTCACGGGATTTGACTGATGAACGTACAGCGCGATACCATCGAGGGCACATTTGATTTCAATGCCACGGGAGCCATATTTCTCTGCTAGCTTCGCCCGTTCGCTGTCTTTGATCTTCCGTGAGGAGTTACATATCTCTGTTGTTCCATTGATCAGCGCGGCAATTCCAGTCCCCGAACCGCCACCTGTTACTTGCAGGACAACGTCTGGATTTTCTGACATGAATTTTTCTGCCCACCGTTGGGCCAGAATAACCATCGTGTCAGAACCTTTGATAGTCACGCGCTCCTGGGCACCGACTGTCATAGTCATGAAAGCTGCGGAGAGAATGAAAAAAAGGATGTTTTTCATTTGTTATTCCTTATATAGGTGAGCGTTTCTCAAAAGCTTACTTGCATACGTAGCGTGAATACGTCGTCTTTGAGGTTCGTTGTATATTGAGTGATCGGTGAAGAGGGGTTGAGTGTTTCGTTCTTGACGAGTTCATAGTAGAAAACAAACTTCACCTGACTATCCCAATGGTGAATAAACCCGAGGCCGAGTGTGCTAAACTTTACATCAGCGAGAGTAAGGTTGCTCGTTGCGCTAAAATCTCCTGCAGCTGCGTCCGTATTCGGATCGTACACATCATACTTTGCAATGATTTGATTCGATGAACCCAGGTTCTGGATGAGGTTGACGTACCAACCGAGTACTTTTCTTTGGTAGAGATCGCCTGATGGCTGACGAGCGGGGCTGACTGTCGAACTGCTTGTGCCAGGCTGTTTGCCCGCAACCAGTTCACCCCGAATGGCGAGAGCGCCAACTGTAGGAATTGCGGTCTTGAACTGAACATCGGCCCCATAGTAGTTACGGTCAAGTCCTTTGCCCAGGAAATCCGCTGAGGTCATTGCAACGAATCCGTTAGTTGAAGGACTAAGAACGGTTTGAGTTCCACTCGCTACTTTCCCAAAATATCCCGATGCGCCAATCCCTAAAGTCGTATTTTCATCATCCAACGGAACAGAAATGGATGCATGGGTAATGATGTCCTTAAAACTGTCAAAGTCGTCCGTGGAACGTCCTGTACCATTCATGACGCCAAGTTCTACTTCCAGTGAGAGAAGACCCTTATCAGGCGCCTTGTAGAAGAGCTTCGCACCGATGTCCCGTTCTCCAGGAAAAAGCGTCTGTATTACACGCGCCCGCTCGGGGGATTCTCGCTTCCCTGAGGACAAGTGTACCTCATATCCGAATGGCCTATCAAAGAGCCCTACCTGCAATCCAAATGATCTTAGCCATGGCTCCATAATAACTCCGTAAATATCTACCGGTATGACACTCCCCGGAGTGGCGTCAAGTTGAATTACTGCCTGCGTCAACCCTTTTGTGTAGGTTGCTTTCACACGCCCACGACGAACATCAAACGCGTTGGTAACATTTGCAGGAAAAACTCCACCAGAGAATCGTCCCACCTCGCCGTTTGCGAGGCTGTCTTTGCTATGAAAACGAAATTGAGGTTGAAAATACCCACTGAACTTGAGGCTGGATTCTTGATTTTCTTTTTCGTCATTGGCTATCGTCGTTTGTTCAAACGTGAGCAATCCGAGTATTCCGATGACGAGAAGTTGTGCTATTCTCATGGAGAGATCCTTTCTGACCCAAAAAAGACGGATGAGGTAAATATCGAGGCTTGTTTCAACCCAAGCGAGTACAATATGCGAAATTGGTGTTGCCTTATTGTAAACCCAGTGTTAAGAAATTGTAAACAGGTGAGAATACCATCGACCCTCGTCGATTCTACCGAACTTCTTTGTCATTCGAAGCGAGTTCCAACGGGCAGCGGATGTCCGCGAAGAAAGTCCTGCACTGGCATTCTGCGCTTTCCTTCAAGCTGGATTTCCAGGATGGAAAGCATCCTATCGCCAGCACGCACATGCAGTGAAGTCGGGCCAGGAATAATTTGTCCGGGGGCGCCCGAAGGTTCGATTGCCGTCGGCTCGGAGCTGAGAATCTTCAGGATTTTCCCGTTGTGCAAAGAGAATGCGCCGGGGAATGGTGAGAGTCCGCGGACAAAGTTGTGAATCTCGGCAGCTGGTTTTTTCCAGTCAATACGACAATCTTCCCT
>QKGJ01000180.1 GCA_003251275.1 Ignavibacteria bacterium | reverse complement strand
CTGAGCTGGTGAACGAGGGTAAGATCGTCCAACATCCAGAAGGATCGTCCCTGCGTTGCAACAATCAGATCGTTGTTCTTGATTGCGAGATCGGTGATGGGAACAGCAGGAAGGTTCAGCTGAAACTTTTTCCATGTCCCGCCATCGTTGAACGAGATGTACATTCCACTTTCCGTTCCTGTGTAAAGAATTCCGGGCTTCTCAGGATCGGCACGAATCACCCTCGTGAAGTCCTGATTGCCGATACCGTCGGTGATCTTCTCCCAGTTCTTCCCATAGTCTGTTGTTTTGTAGAGGTATGGTCGAAAATCATCCGACTTGTACATGGTTGCAGCAACGTACAATCCTCCGGGGTTTGTGGGATGCGCCTCAATACTGTTGATCTGAATCCACTCCGGCATAATGCTTTTTGATGGGGTTACATTTGTCCATGTCGATCCTGCATTCGATGAGACATGAATGAGACCATCGTCAGACCCTGTCCAGAGGAGTCCCTTTTGGACCGGGCTTTCGAGAGCGGTGAATATGGTGCAGTAATACTCGACACTTGTGTTATCCTTCGTAATGGGACCGCCTGAAGGGCCAAGCTTCGTTGTATCGTTGCGCGTGAGGTCCGGACTGATCGGCGTCCAACTCTGTCCCTCGTTGGTCGTTTTGAAGAGAACGTTCCCCGCGGCATAGAGCACGCCCGTATTGTGGGGTGAGAAGAAGATCGGGAAGTTCCACTGAAAGCGATACCGTGCATCCTTCGCACCATGGCCCATCGGGTTATCGGGCCACACGTCGATCAATCTGAATTGTTCTGTAGAATGATCGTACCTTGTCAGGTACCCGTCATACGATCCGCCATAGACGATATCGGTGTTCGTCGGGTGGGGTGCCAGCCATCCGCTTTCGCCGCCGGCGGTGGATTCCCAATCTCGTTCACCGATCGTTCCGCCGCTTGATCGGTGTACAATCCTGATCGCGGAATTGTCCTGCTGCGCTCCATAAATGCGATAGGGAAAATGATTGTCGGTTGTAACCCTGTAGAACTGAGCTGTCGGTTGATTGTAATACGAACTCCATCCCTCCCCACCATTAAACGTCACCTGCGCACCACCATCATCGCCAATAATCATCCGGTCAGGATCCTCCGGGGCAATCCAGAGATCGTGGTGATCACCGTGCGGTGTTCTAATACTTTCGTATGATTTTCCTCCGTCTTTGGAACGCCAAAATTGAACGTTCACAACATAAACCATGTCCTCATTCTTCGGGTCCGCATAGATTCTTGTGTAGTACCATGCTCGCTGCCGGAGCTTTCGTTCGTCATTCACCTTTCGCCAATTCGTTCCGCCATCATCCGATCTGAAGACGCCTCCTTCGTTCGCTTCGATAATTGCCCATATGCGATCCGGGTTGACAGGAGAAACTGTCACGCCAATAATACCGATAGGTTCATCCGGCAATCCTTTACTTTTTGTAATCTCCTTCCAGGTGTCCCCGCCGTCTGTAGATTTCCACAAACCCGAACCAGATCCACCGCTTTCGAGGCTGTACGGGGTGCGCTTCACCCTCCACATGCTTGCAAAAAGAATGCGCGAGTTCGATGGATCCATGGTGATATCAACGGCGCCAACTTCATCGTTGACGAAAAGGATTCGTTCCCATGTCTTTCCTCCATCTTTTGTTCGGTACACTCCGCGCTCTTTGCTCGGACCGAACAAATGCCCGAGGACCGCAGCGTAAACCAGATCCGGATTTCTCGGATGAATTCTGATGCGGGGGATATGCCGGGAATCTTTGAGACCGATGTGTTTCCATGTCTTCCCGGCGTCATCCGTTTTCCACATGCCGTAGCCATGCGAAACATTTCCCCGGACGGTCACTTCTCCTCCTCCAACATAAATCACGTTTGGATCCCAGTCACTGACACCGATAGACCCGATCGATCCTCCGAAGAAGCCATCGGAGAGGGATTCCCATGTCTGCCCGCCATTATTTGTTCTCCACACGCCCCCTCCGGTCCCGCCAAAGTAGAATGTCATTGGTTTCCCTGGCACTCCGGTAACTGCCGCGGAGCGTCCCCCACGATACGGACCGATGGATCGATACTTGAGAGAAGAGAACGTCGAATCAAAAAGAATCTTTGTCTGTGCCTGGAGAGTTGCCGGAGCCAGAAAGAGGGTAATGAGTAGAACTGGGAGAAAAAGCCATGGGCGATGACCGCTGGAATTCATTGCGCCTCCAATGTAGATGGTGTATGAAAGATTATCGTGCTTTTATTTCGTCTGCATACGCGTCGAGTGAATGAAGATAGTCGAGAGTTTGGTCGAGACTGTTGCCGCTGGATTGGGGAGAGTGGACAACGAGGCGAAGACTTTTTTCGTCCTGCTGAAGACGTTGCCGTCCTCCCTTGGTGGTTGAAATGGATTCCATGAGACGCTGAAAGAAGTCACCTTCGTAGAAAAAGCTGTCGGTCTCCGGTGGGAAGTCAAGGATGAAACGCTCCTCTTCAACCTGCACGCGGACGAATCCATGTCTTGCGGCTGCAAGCTTGATCTCGACTATGCGGACGAGGTTGTCCACTTCCGCGGGGTACTTCCCGAAACGATCGCGCAGTTCATCGGAGATCTCCAGCAGTTGCGCCTTCGTTTTTACTCCGTACAACTTCCGATACACATCAAGCCGCTCCGTGGGGTTCTGTATGTAATCCTCGGGAATGATTGCTTCGATATCGGCGTCCACTGTTGTTTCCTCTTTCCGCCGTTGTTCCAGCTCCTCTTGAGTGAAGATGTTCTTAAACTCGTTTTCCTTTAATTCCGCTACCGCATCTTCGAGGATGCGCGTATATGTCTCAAAGCCCATCGTTTCAATAAAACCACTTTGCTCTGCCCCCAAAAGATTTCCAGCCCCGCGTATTTCCAGGTCACGCATAGCAAGATGAAAGCCGGCACCGAGGTCAGTATGTTCTTCCACTGCTTGTAATCGCTGAACGGTCGCGCGCGGCAGTGAGGAGATCGGGGGAATCAAGAGAAATGCGTA